>JALSHK010000100.1 GCA_026982275.1 Paracoccaceae bacterium
GCGCCGCCGCACGATCACTCGCGGCATCTTTCTCGGCCTCGGCCTGCACCTTTACACCGGTTGCGGCGCGTTCGGCCTCTTTTATGGCTTCGATCAGGGCGATCTGTTTGGCGCGCTCGGCAGAGGCCACCGAGCGGGCGGTTTCAACCGCTTCTTCGGCCTTTATCGCCTCGGCGCGGGCTTTATCGGCCTCGGCGCGGGCATGGCTTTCCTCTTCGGATTTCTTGGCCACGATGATCTTGCGCTCCTGATCCGCCACCTCGATCTCGCGCTCCTTGGAAATTTCGGCGTCGCGGATCAGGCGCTCGCGCTCGATCTCTGCGGCGCGCACAGCACGCTCCTTCTCGATCTTAGCTTCCTGCGCCGCGCGATCTGCCTCTTCCTGATTCTTGGCAATCGCCGCCAGCTGGTCGGCCTGCAAAATCTCGACCTCCTTGTTCTTGGCGATCTCGGCCTCGCGCTGGTCACGCTCGATGGTGTATTTCAGCTTTTCAGCTTCCATTTCCGAGCGACGCACCGAAACATCGGCTTCGGCGGTAATCGCCGCGCGCTCCTTGCGGGATTTGGCAATCACCTCGGCCAGCTTTCGCATGCCCACAGCGTTAAAGGCGTTGTTTTCGTCCAGCGCGTCAAAGGGGGTCTGGTCAAGCGCGGTCAGCGATACCGCCTCCAGCTCCAGCCCGTTTTTCAGCAGATCTTCGGAAATGGCGTTTTGCACCTCCTGCACGAATTCCGCGCGGTTTTCATGAAGCTCGTCCATGGTCATGCGCGCGGCCACCGAGCGCAGGCCGTCAATCAGCTTGCCCTCGATCATCTCGCGCAGCTGGTCCACATTGAAGGTGCGGTCCCCAAGGGTTTGCGCGGCGCGCGAAATGCCGTCATCGGTGGCATTTACAGAAACGTAAAACTCCACGCCGACATCCACCCGCATCCGGTCTTTGGTAATCAGGGAGGCATCGCCGTTGCGGGCCACCTCGAGGCGCAGGGTTTTCATGTTTACATATGATATTTCATGCAAAAAAGGAATTGAAATGGTGCCGCCATCCATGATCACCTTTTTGCCGCCCGAGCCGGTTTTGACCAGGCTTACCTCGCGCGTGGCGCGCTGGTAGAGCCGCGCCATGATCAGGCCGAGAAATACAAAAAGCGCAAGTATCACGCCGGCAATTATCAATATGGATTGAATTTCCATGTTATTCTCCTTGTTGGTTATGAATTCCGAGGCGCTCTGCCTCAGCTAATATCGACAACATAAAACATGCCGTCTTTTTTACGGATGACATGCACAGCCGCCCCTTTCGGGATGCTGTCCTTGTCATCAAGCGGCTCGACCCTCAGATAATGGGTGTTGCCGAAACGGTCTTTTATCTTGGCCTCGGCGGGCTTGCCGCGCCGGGCCACGCCCTGGGTGATGGTGCCGTGATGGCCGCCCAAAAAGCGCTTGCGCATCGCCGAGCTTTGGTGCTTTGGCATGATGGTGGCAATGATGCGGGCAATAAAGCGTGCGCCAAACAGCCCCGCAGGCAGCGCAACAAGGCTGGCCAGCCATGCCGGCAGGGCCGCACCGAATATACCGGCAGCGCCATTTTGCAGCACCATACCGGCAAGGCCGAACATGGTCAGAAACGAAACCAGCCAGATCAGAAACGGAACCTCGCGGATACCGATCCAGCCCAGCAGGCCCGTAGAGGCGACGGCAAGATCGCCCGCATCCAGATCAACATCCAGATCAACATCCATATCCATAGCAAGGTCAAAATCCGCATCCAGATCAACATCCAGATCGGGCGCGTCGCCTTTGAGCGACAGCAGTGAGCCACCAAGGATCAGCGATATGATTTCCAGTAAAAAAAGGCCAAATACAACGGCCAGCGCAATGGTAAACGGGTAAGATTGGGCATTGAATATAACTTCTGTCATTTGTCCTCCATTAGAGAACATATAGGGAGTAAAAGGAGGTAATTAAAGAGGTTATGCGTGTATTTTGCTGATTTCAACGCCCTATAGGGGTGGTTGATTTGCCAAATAATGCCGGCAATCTCTTGATACCGGCGATTTGCGCTAGAGGTTTTTCGCAGGCTGGAGTAAAGGGGTAAGGAGACAAAAAAAGGCACCGAAATGGCTCGTATTCTGATCACCTCCGCCCTGCCCTATATCAATGGTATAAAGCATCTGGGCAATCTTGTTGGCTCGCAACTGCCCTCGGATGCCTATGCCCGCTATATGCGCGCCAGAGGCCATGAGGTGATGTTTGTCTGTGCCACGGACGAACACGGCACCCCCGCAGAGCTGGCCGCCGCCAAGGCCGGCATGCCGGTGGCTGATTATTGCGCCGAAATGCATGTGGTGCAAAAGGATATCGCCGACGGGTTCAGGCTTTCGTTTGATTATTTCGGGCGTTCCAGCTCCGGTCGCAACCGCGAGATCACCCAGCACCTTGCCGCCGCTCTGGGCCGCGCGGGGCTGATCGGGGAAGTGGCCGAAAAGCAGGTCTATTCCCATGCCGATGGCCGCTATCTGCCGGACCGCTATATCGAGGGCACCTGCCCCGCTTGTGGCGATGAAAAAGCCCGTGGCGACCAGTGCGAGAATTGCACCAAGCAGCTGAACCCGACAGACCTGATAAACCCGCGCTCGGCCATTTCGGGCAGCACCGATCTCGAGATCCGCGAGACCAAACACCTTTATCTGAAGCAATCCACCATGCGCGACAGGCTGGATAAATGGATCGACAGTCAGGAAGGCTGGCCGGTCCTGACCACCTCGATCGCCAGGAAATGGCTGCATGATGGCGACGGGTTGCGCGATCGCGGCATTACCCGCGATCTTGACTGGGGCGTGCCGGTGCAATTTGACGGTGCGCCGTGGTCGGGCATGGAGGGCAAGGTTTTTTATGTCTGGTTTGATGCGCCGATCGAATATATCGCCGCTACCGCCGAATGGGCCGATGCCAATGGCGCAGATGATGCCGCATGGGAGCGCTGGTGGCGCACAGATAAGGGCGCTTCAGACGTAAAATACGTGCAATTCATGGGCAAGGATAACGTGCCGTTTCATACGCTATCTTTCCCTGCCACCCTGATGGGCAGCCAGGAGCCATGGAAGCTGGTGGATTTTATCAAGTCTTATAACTGGCTCACCTATGAGGGCGGTAAATTCTCCACCTCTCAGGGGCGCGGGATATTCATGGATCAGGCACTGGAAATCATGCCGTCCGATTATTGGCGCTGGTGGCTCTTGAGCAACGCGCCGGAAAGCTCGGATAGCAATTTCACATGGGAGAGCTTTCAGGGCGGTATCAACAAAGACCTCGCCGATGTGCTGGGGAATTTCATCTCCCGTGTGACCAAATTCTGCCGTGGTAAATTTGGCGAGGAAGTGCCTGCGGGCGGCGAATATGGCGATGCCGAGGCTGCAGTGACAGCGGAAATTGCCAAGCGCCTGAAAGCCTATGAAAGCAACATGGAAGCGGTGGAGCTGCGCAAAGCCGCCGCCGATCTTCGCGCGATCTGGGCCGCGGGGAATGAATATTTGCAAGCGGCAGCCCCCTGGACCAGGTTCAAGGAAAGCCCCGGGGAGGCCGCCGCTATTGTGCGCTTCGCTCTCAATCTCATCCGGCTTTACGGTGTGCTTTCAGGGCCATATATCCCCGATGCATCCAAGGCGATCCTTGCGGCTGTGAATGCGCCCGATGCCCAATGGCCCGAGGATATGGATGCAGCCCTGAGCGCGCTGCCCGCCGGCCATGCCTTTCGCACACCGGAGGTTTTATTTGCCAAGATCACCGACGATCATCGCGATGAGCTGGAAGCGCGGTTTGCCGGTGACGAGGCCGAAATCTAGCCGTCTCCATTGCCAATATTCAAAGAAGGATAGGCTCGTTGCAAGATGTTCTGGATGCGCTGACCGCCGAAATGCACCTCGAAACCGTCCGGGGCGAGGTTGCGGACTATATCCCCGAGCTGCGCAGGGCTGATCCGCGACAGTTTGCCATTGCGGTCACCATGGCCAACGGCAAGAGCTATTTCGCGGGCGACAGTGACAGCCGCTTCTCGATCCAGAGCATCTCCAAGGTTTTTTCACTGGCCATTGCGCTAGGCCGCGTTGGCGACCAGCTCTGGGCCAGAGTTGGCCGGGAACCATCTGGCAGTGCTTTCAACTCGATAATCCAGCTGGAAAACGAACAGGGTATTCCGAGGAATCCCTTTATCAATTCCGGTGCCATTGTCACCACCGACGAAATTCTGGCTGGCCGCACCCCGAGGCAGGCTCTGGCGGAGATCGTGCAATTTGTGCGCGCTGCGGCGGATGATCCCGATATCCATATCAACGAATCCGTAGCCAAATCCGAAATTTCCCACGGGCACAGGAATTTTGCACTGGCCAGTTTTATGGCCGCATTTGGTAATCTCAAAAACCCCGTCGAGCTTACCCTTGGCACATATTTCCACCAATGTGCCATCGAAATGACGGTAGTGCAGCTGGCCCGGGCCGGCCGGTTTTTGGTCGGGGCACCGGAAATGCCCAAGCTGATCGGGCCGGATCGTGCCCGCAGAATTTGCGCGCTGATGCTGACCTGCGGCCATTATGACGGCTCC
>JALSHK010000101.1 GCA_026982275.1 Paracoccaceae bacterium
CACCAGTTTTTTCACCGCATGCTTGAATACCTCCTGCCCTTGCATGCGCAAAACGCCGGTGGTCTGGGTGCTGGACACCCCGCCATCCACATAGAGCAGATCATTATAGGCCCCGTCCGAATGCAGGTCGGTCGAGAGAATGCCATGATCTGCTGCCGTGCCTTTGCCGTTTCGGGCTTCGAGAACAAGCGCGCCCGCGCCATCGCCAAATAGCACGCAGGTGGAGCGGTCGCTCCAGTCCATGATGCGGGAAAAGGTCTCGGCCCCCACTACCATAACCCGTTTGGCCTGCCCGGCCAGGATCATCGAATTGGCGGTGGCAAGCGCATAGATAAAGCCGGCACATACGGCCTGAATATCAAAAGCAAAGCCGCCATTCATCTGGAGAGCGTGTTGCAATTTGGTGGCGGTGGAGGGGAAGGTCTGGTCCGGGGTGGCGGTGGCCAGCACGATGGCATCCAGATCTTTTGCCTCGATGCCGGCGTTATTCAGGGCGTTGCGCGCGGCCTGAAGCGCCAGATCCGAGGTCAGCTCCCCTTCAGCCGCAAAATGCCGCCGCTCAATGCCCGAGCGGGAGCGAATCCATTCGTCGCTGGTGTCGAGCGTTTTTTCAAACTCGGCGTTTTCAACCACTCGCGAAGGTAGATAATGTCCGCAGCCAATGGCCACAGCCCGGATCACGCTCATGTTGAGGCCTCTTCATTGTTGGATAGCACATCTTTACTGGCTGCCAATCCGGATGCAACCCGTGCCGACAGCTTTTCGGCAAAATCGTTTTGTGCCAGATCATAAGCCAGCTTGATCGCGGCGGCCACACCGGTGGCATCGGCCCCGCCATGGGATTTGACCACCGTGCCGTTTAGCCCGAGAAATACACCGCCATTCACCTTGCGCGGATCTATCCGGTTTCTCAGCCGCCGCAGCGAGGTGAAGGCAAAGAGCGCGCCGAGGCGGGAAAGCAGGGTGTGGGTGAAGGCGGCCTTGAGCAGATCGGATACCTGCCGTGCGGTGCCCTCGGCGGTTTTGAGGGCGATATTGCCGGTAAAACCGTCGGTAACAATGATATCCACCCGATCCGAGGGGATATCGGAGCCTTCGACAAAACCGACAAACTGGAAATCGGACGAGGTGGCGACGGTGCCGATCAGCTTGGCGGCATCTTGCAGCTCGATCCGGCCCTTGAATTCTTCGGTGCCGACATTGAGCAAGCCGACGCGGGGCTGGCGCAGGGCCAGACCATTGCGAGCATAAGACGCGCCCATGATGGCATATTTCAACAGATCTTGCGGATCGGCTTTGATATCGGCTCCGGCATCGAGCAGGATGTTGTATTTCTGTTTGTTGGTGGAGGGCCACAGGATAGCAATCGCGGGGCGGTTTACACCGGGGGCCTTGCGCAGCTGGATGGTAGACATGGCCATGAGCGCACCGGTATTGCCGCAGGAAACCGCGGCCTGTGCCTTGCCCGATTTCAAGGTGGCAATAGATCCCCACATGGAAGATTTCTTTCCGCCACGCAGGGCGGCGGAGGGTTTGTCTTCCATGGTAATTACGTCTTCGCAATTGCGAATCTCGCAAATCGAGGCCAAGCCGGGCTTGCGCCTGAGGCAGCGTTTGATTTCCGCCTCTTTGCCATGCACGATGAAATTTAGATCCGGGTGTATGCGGGCGGATTTTTCCATCCCGCCAATAACGGCTTTCACACCGTTATCGCCCCCCATGGCATCTATCGAGATGGTGGTGGGAGGATGGTTCTGGGGTATCCGGTTTTCTGCATCAGCCATGCCGGGCCACCCCCGCAGGTTTTACGCCGCGTCTTCGTCCAGGTCGATTTCCTCAACCATGGTCACGACTTCACGATCGGAATAGTGGCCGCAAGCACCACAAACGTGATGCGGGCGCACCAATTCGCCGCAGTTGGAACACTCATTCGGGTTAGCGCCCTTGAGGGCCAGATGCGCCCGGCGCATGCCGCGCTTGGAGCGGGTGATCTTACTCTTTGGAACAGCCATGTGCTTAGACCTTATTATATGCGGTTTATCCGCGCGTGATGAACTCTCGGGGCGGGCGTAGCAGGAAAAGCCTGCGCATGCAAACCCGAAAAGGGAAATGAAGCGCGGAACATAGTCTTTTTTGCACAAACCGCAAGCCCAAAAGCCGGATTTGTTTTGCAGGTGCCGGATTTCCATGCGCCTGCCCCCGGCGTTCTATCCGGGGGGGGTGCCGAGCTTGTCGCGCAGCGCGCCCAGTCCGGCAAAAGCCTTTGTGTCTTCGTCTTTGATCGGATCCGCCCCGGGGGGGGCTGCCGTAACCTGCAGCGGTTCTGCGGTTTGAATGCGCGGGTATTCCGGCAACGCCAGCAGCAGCATTTCCACGGCTATCGCCCCGAGATCGATAATCGGGGTCAGTTCTTCGATATCGTCTTCCAGAATATCCTCGGGGGTTTCATGCTCGATCATCGAATCGGGCAGGAACCGCAGGCTTACCGGCGTTTCGATCCGGGTTTTGATTGGCTCCAGCGATACCACACATTCCTGCGTGACCGATGCGCCCAGCACCCCTGTCACCCGCCAGCCGCGCTTGCCCAGTGGTGAAATTTCTCCCTGGAACCGCATTTTGCGCAGTCCGCGCAGGCCAATAGCCTCGCGGATGGCTTCGGCCTCGGCCTCGCCGGGGGCTTCGTCAAAGGCAAAGGCGGTATTGGCGCGCAGGCGGTCCACCTCGATCGGGCGTTCAAAGGGGTGTGTGTTGGTTTCGTCGGCCATTAACCACGCATCTTTCCGATTTGGGCTGCACATTGCTTGCGTCATCCTGCTGAATATGGAACAAAGGCGCAAGCCCCTTAGTGGGATGAGTTATGCCCCGTATCCGGGGCCAGTATATGTGCCGTGATAACCGTAGGGGCAAGAGCGAAATGAAAAAGATTTTTGTGTGGCCTGTTTTGGTCGGGGTTCTGGTTTCTGGCTGTGTGCCGCGTGTGGATGTGCATGGCTATGTGCCTGTTGCGGCCGAGGTGGCCAGTATCTCCGCCGGAGATAGCCGCGAAGGCGTGCTGGCTTTGCTTGGAGAGCCGACCACAAAGGGCATCGAGGGCACAAATACGTGGTATTATATTTCGTCCAAAGTGCGGCGGGTGGCGTTCTTTGCCCCGCGGGAGTTCGAGCGGGAGATCGTGGCGATTTCGTTTTCGGGCAACAGGGTGTCGATGGTCGAGCGCTTTGGCCTTCAGGACGGGCAGGTGGTCAACCTGAACCGCAATGTAACGGTGACCGATGGCCGCCGACTGACCTTTTTCGAGCAATTCCTCGGCAATGTCGGCAATTTCAGTGCCGAAACCTTCCTCGGCGGCGGCTGACGGGATTTGCCTTCTTGGCACCTGCGCGATTCGCTTGGGGCAGGGAGGGGAGCCGGACGGGGCACAGCTTGGTGTTTAGGCCGGTTTTCCGCAATATAGGGAGGGCAGAGCCATGAAGACGATTTTTCTGATATTGGGGCTTTTGGCTCCGGCACATGGTGCGCTGGCCCATGCTTTCAATGTCTGGCTGATCGCGGGCAAGGTCTCCACCCAAAGCGTGTATGATGGATTTCGTCTGGCGACCCGGGAGCGGGACGGCCATGATTTCGAGGAATCCGACGGCCATCTGGGGGGGCTGGATGTAAATATCTTTTCCAGCGGCCCTGATGGCCCGCCGCCGCCCGATATCGATATTCGGGTGAATTTCGAAGCGGCAGCGTTGCCGGAAATCTCGGTGGTGCGGGAGATTGAGCGGATCGAACTGCGGCCTTCCATTGCATGGGCGGCGATTATCGCGCTGGATTTTCAGGATCGCTTTGCCGCCGAATATGGCCGCCCTGCGGATGATATGGCGCGGCGCGGCTATTATGCGGCGCAGCTGATTGATCGTTTTGTGCGCGAGGGATCCGCTTTTACGGACCGCTAGCGGCGGCTTGCGCCTTTATGGTGCATTGCAATATGAGCCTGTGGCGTTTAAGGAAGTCTTGTATATTTCCCAACCCCAACGAGGTTCCGAGATGAAAAGCTTCAACAAAATCCTGATCGCCAATCGCGGCGAGATCGCCATTCGCATCATGCGGGCCGCCAATGAAATGGGCAAGCGCACGGTGGCGGTCTATGCCGAGGAAGACAAGCTGGGGCTGCATCGTTTCAAATCCGACGAGGCTTACCGGATCGGCGAGGGGCTGGGGCCGGTGGCGGCCTATCTTTCGATCGAGGAAATCATCCGCGTGGCCAAGGCCTGCGGGGCGGATGCCATTCACCCGGGTTATGGGCTGCTCTCGGAGAACCCCGATTTTGTCGATGCCTGCGATGCGGCGGGGATCACGTTTATTGGTCCGAAGGCCGCAACCATGCGCCAGCTCGGCGACAAAGCGAGCGCGCGGCGGGTCGCGATCGAGGCCGGCGTGCCCGTTGTGCCGGCGACCGACGTTCTGCCTGATGACATGGCCGAGGTCCGCCGCATGGCCGACGAGGTCGGCTATCCTTTTATGTTGAAGGCGAGCTGGGGCGGCGGCGGGCGGGGCATGCGCCCGATCATGGGGCC
>JALSHK010000102.1 GCA_026982275.1 Paracoccaceae bacterium
TGGGAATTGAGGTGTTGCGCAGCAAAAAAATGATGTAATAATGCAACAGTTATAGCGGTGAAAAGCGGGTTCTGTGGCTGGATTGCAACTAAATTTGATCGATAGCGGTATTGAAAAGCTGGGCCGATGGCAACGGAGCCGGCTGCTGCGCACCTATCTGTTTTTCTTTATGGTGATTATCGGGCCGATATTGGCCCTGACAACCACTTTGCTGCTTGGCGCCTTTGACGGCCCTTCCAATCCGCGGCTTTTGCGCATCGTTTTGCTGGCGGATGTGGTGTATACGCTGATCATTGCCTCCTTCGTGGCCCGCCGGATTGTGCGTATTATTGCGGCGCGTCGCTCGCGCTCGGCTGGCTCCAAGCTGCATTTGCGCCTGACCACTGTATTTAGTGTCATTGCGCTTATTCCGACGGTTCTGGTGGCGGTATTTGCCACAGTAACTCTGAATTTCGGGCTTGAGGGCTGGTTTTCTACCCGGGTGCAGCAAGTGGTTGGCAATTCGCTCAGCGCGGCTCAGGCTTATGAGCGCGAGCACCAGATCAACCTGACCTCAGATGCGGAATTTCTGGCAACATTTATCGAGCGCCAGCGACCCAGATATAATTTTGTCGGAGCCGGAGAGATGCGTGATGCATTGGCGCGCGGGCAGGAAACCATGCAGCGCAGCTTGGCCGAGGCCTATGTGATAAATGGTGTATCGGAAATTGTGGCACGGGGGGAGCGCAGCTACCTTTTTGATTTTGAGCCGCCAAGCGCCGGGGAAATAGCCCGCGCCAAAGCCGGCGAAGTGGTGCTGATCAAAGACTGGCCCAATAGCGAGCTTAGAGCCTTGAAATCTCTGAACGGCTATTCCGACAGGTTTCTTTATGTTACCCGCGATGTGGATGGTAACATTCTGAACCTGCTGGACGAGACACAGGCCACAGTGAAGCTGTATCAGCAACTGGAGGCGGATCGCGGGCGATTGCTTTTTGAGTTTGCGCTGATTTACCTTGGCTTTGCCGTGGTGGTTATTCTGGCGGCAATGTGGCTGGGCCTATGGTTTGCCGAGAAGCTGTCAAGGCCGGTCGGGCGGCTGGCCAGCGCTGTGCAGCGGGTATCGGCAGGAGATCTGGATGTGCGCGTGCGCGAGGAGCAGGGCGATGATGAAATCGCCATGCTCGGACGGGTATTCAACCGGATGACCAAGCAGTTGCGCAGCCAGCGGGATGCTTTGATCTCCGTAAACGAAGCCACAGAGCATCAGCGGCGATTGTTTGACTCTGTGCTTTCATCGGTAACGGCAGGGGTGATCGGGCTGGATCGGAGTGGAAAGATCGAATTCATCAATGCTGCCGCGCTGCGCATGCTGGATATAGAGACGGCCGAAGGGAAAAATCTGTCCGAAACAACTCCGGAATTCAGTGCCTTGTTTTCCAGGTTGCAAAACTGGGCGCAGGATGTGGTGCAGGGCGAGGTGCAGCTCACCCGGCTGGGTATAACGGAAACCTTGCTTGTGCGCATGGCCGCTCGGCATCCCGATGAGAGCGGGGGAGAAGTCGAGGGTTTTGTGGTTGCCTTTGACGATGTCACCGATCTGGTATCCGCACAGCGCATGGCCGCATGGGGAGATGTGGCGCGCCGCATCGCTCACGAGATCAAAAACCCGCTAACCCCGATCCGGCTTTCAGCCGAACGATTGAAGCGGAAATTCGGCCCGAAACTGGGCGAGGATCGCGAAGTTCTGGAACAATTGAGCGATGTTATTGTAAGGCAAACCAATGACTTGAGACGAATTGTTGACGAATTCTCCAAGTTTGCACGCATGCCCGCCCCCGAGCCGAAGCCATTGGATCTGGTGGAATTGGTCAAGGGGGCGGTGCTGCTGGCGCAATCCGGCCGCCCCGATATCACCTTTACCAATAGTCTTAAAGCCGTGGAAATGCAGGTTATGGCAGATGGCACCATGCTGAACCAAGCCCTGACAAACCTGTTGAAAAATGCCGGTGAAGCTATTGATAGCAAATCAAAATCGCAAAAAGATTTTATAGGCATAGTCCATGTTGCTCTGGATATAGAGCGCGGCAATCCGGTAATCAAAATTCAGGATAACGGCATCGGCTTACCCGATGATCGCGCCAGGCTTTTTGAGCCATATGTGACCCACCGCGATAACGGCACAGGCCTTGGCCTGCCGATTGTAAAGAAAATCATCGAAGAGCATGGCGGAACGCTGGAGCTGCGCACCGCACCGGTCTTTGCCGGATATAGCCATGCCGGGGCAGAAGCCCGTATTACCCTTCCATCAACCATAGTTAAAGAGGCGAGCTGATGAGTGACATCCTGGTAATAGACGACGAACAGGACATTCGCGAGCTGGTGGCGGATATATTAAAAGATGAAGGCTATAGCGCCCGCTTGGCCCGCAATTCACAAACTGCATTCGAGGAAATCAATCGCGCCGAGCCTGATTTGATCATCCTTGATATCTGGCTCAAGGATAGTGAATTTGACGGAATAGATATTCTGAAACGCACCAAACGCGATAATCCAAATGTGCCTGTGGTGATTATCTCGGGCCATGGAAATGTAGAAATCGCAGTAGCCGCAGTAAAGCAGGGCGCCTATGACTTTATAGAAAAACCGTTTAATATCGATCAGTTACTGGTAGTTATCGAGCGGGCACTTGAAGCATCCCGCTTGCGCCGGGAGAATTTGAGCCTGAAAAACCCGGATCCACAATCCTGCGAAATGGTCGGGCATAGCCCTAGCTTCAAGGCGCTGAAGGCCCAGCTGGACAAGGTGGCGAAAACCAATGGACGGGTGATGCTTACCGGCCCGGCAGGCACCGGCAAGGAGATTGCGGCGCGCTATATCCATGCCCGTTCGCCCCGCGCGGAAGGGCCATTTGTGAGCGTGGTTTCCGCCAGTATCGGCCCCGAACAAATGGAAGCTGTGCTTTTTGGGCGCGAGGTTGATGGCCGCATTCAGCCCGGGTTGCTGGAAAAAGCCCATGAGGGTGTGCTTTTTTTTGACGAGGTGGCAGATATGCCGCTGGAAACCCAGTCGCGTATCTTGCGGGTATTGGTGGATCAGAGTTTCACGCGGGTAGGCGGGCAGAATACAGTGCGGGTGGATATCCGCTTCATTTCCGCCACCACCAAGGATTTGCAGGCAGAGATTGCGGCCAGGCGTTTTCGCATCGAGCTGTTTCACCGACTGAACGTGGTGCCTCTGGCGGTGCCGCCGCTGGCGGACCGGCGTGAGGATATTCCGGCGCTGGCCAGGCATTTCATCGAGCGGCTGAATCACAGCCAGGGGCTGACCAAACGCGATTTGTCTCCCCAGGCCCTCAATCAAATCCAGCTTATGTCCTGGCCCGGAAATATCCGGCAATTGCGCAATACGCTGGAGCGGATTCTGATCATGGGGCCGGATCGCGGCCCGATCACGCCAGAGGAATTGCCAAAAGATCATGCAGCCGAGACGGGGGTAACCTCCGAGCTTCCTTCATCTATGATGCTGCTTACGCTGCGCGAGGCGCGGCTGGCATTTGAAATAGATTACCTGCAAGCCCAGATCACCCGTTTCAAAGGCAATATCTCGCAAACCGCCAAATTCGTCGGCATGGAGCGCTCGGCCCTGCATCGCAAGCTCAAAACCCTTGGCATTACCAGCCAGCCGGATCCGGAATAGCATTTGACCCCGCGCCCAATAAGCGCATAATCCTATCGGCAATGACAGGACAGGTTTATGAAAGTTATCATTTGTGGCGCAGGGCAGGTCGGGTGGCAGATTGCGCGTCACTTGTCCAGAGAAAACAACGAAGTAACCGTTGTTGACAAGGATGAGAACCTTATCCGGCGAATTTCTGAAACGCTCGATGTGACGGGTGTGACCGGCTTTGCCTCCTACCCGGATGTGCTTGAGCAGGCCGGGGCAAAAGATGCGGAAATGATTATCGCCGCCACCTTTGCCGACGAGGTCAATATGGTGACCTGTCAGGTCGCGCATTCGATGTTCAACATCCCGCGCAAGATCGCACGTTTGCGCTCGCAATCCTATCTGGATGCGATTTATTCCGATCTTTATCGGCAGGATCATATGCCGATCGATGTGGTGATCTCGCCCGAGCGCGAGGTGGCCGAGGCCGCCATGCGCCGCCTTGCCGTCCCCGCCGCTTTTGATACCGAGAGCTTTATTGATGGCGAAGCGGATATGCTGGGCATTGCCTTGAGCGAGGATTGCCCGGTGCTGGACACCCCCTTGCGCCAGCTTACCGAGCTGTTTTCAACCTTGAATGCGGTGGTGGTCGGGGTGCAGCGGCAGGGCAAGATGTTTGTTCCCGAGCCGGAGGACCAGCTTTTTGCCAAAGATCTGATCTATGTGATTACCGCAAATGTGGATCTGAACCGGACACTAGAAATTTTTGGCAAAACCCAGAAAAAGGGGGACCGCGTGATAGTGATTGGTGGCGGGAATGTCGGGCTGGGGGTGGCGCAACGCCTGGAGCAGGGCACCCACCGAACACGGGTTAAGCTGATCGAGCTGGAGCGCAACATCG
>JALSHK010000103.1 GCA_026982275.1 Paracoccaceae bacterium
GCGCGGCACTGGCGCGCCAAGAATTTTCTTGATCATGGCGCGGGTGGGCTTATCGGCAAGATCCGCCTTCAGGGTCACCATCCCCACCCGCCGCTGGGCTGCAATCAGCACCGCACCGCTGCCGTCTATTTCGCTAAAGCTCATAAGATCAGACATCCTGACGCGCTCCTTTTTCATCATAGAATACCGGCGAGACCACGCGGGCTTTATGCAGCTTGCCCTGCACCGGAAATTCCAGCACCTCCCCCATGCGCGCCCGCCCGCCATGGATCAGACCCATGGCAATAGGATGCCCCAATGTGGGCGAGAAATAGGTCGAGGTAACATGGCCGATCGCCTTGCCATCTTCCACCGCATGGGCGGATTCAGGCAGCTTTTCGGTATCGGATAGCGGGCGCAGCCCCACCAGCTGTTTTCGCCCCTCTGCCACCAGAAAGCGGCGCTGCATGCCGCGCTTGCCGATAAAATCATCTTTCTTTTTCGAGACCGCCCAGCCCATGCCCAGATCATGGGGCGTAACCGTGCCATCGCTTTCATCCCCCACCACCACAAAGCCCTTTTCGGCCCGCATCACATGCAGCGCCTCGGTGCCATAAGGCGCAATGCCAAGCTCGGTCCCCGCTTGCAGCAGCAGGTTCCACATCAGTAAGCCCTGCGAGGCCGGCACCGCGATTTCGTATGACAGCTCCCCCGAAAATGAAATGCGGAAAATACGCGCGCAAATGCCCCCGAGCTTGCCCTGAAGAAAGCCCATAAAGGGCAGCACCTCGCGCGAGACATCCATGCCACCCATGGCCTCAAGCACCTTTCGCGCTTCAGGCCCCGCCACAACGATTTGCGCGTATTGCTCGGTGAGATTGGCGGTGAAAACCTGCAAATCCCACCATTCGGTTTGCAGCCATTCTTCCATATGGGCATGAATGCGATCCGAGCCGCCGGTAGTGGTATGGCACAGGAAGGTATCATCCGAAAGCCGCGCCACCACGCCATCATCCATCAAAAAACCGTTCTCGTTACACATCAAACCATAGCGGCATTTGCCCGGTTTGAGCGTGGACATCATATTGGTATAGACCAGATCGAGGAATTTGCCTGCATCGGGGCCTTTGACGATGATCTTGCCAAGGGTGGAAGCATCAAACAGCCCGACCCCGCTGCGGGTGGCGAGGATCTCGCGGGTGATGGCGTCTTGCGTGGTTTCGCCCGCTTGCACATAGGCATAGGGGCGGCGCCAATCGGCCACCGGCTCGAAGATCGCACCATGGCTTTCATGCCAGCCATCAATCGCGGTTTTTCGGGTGGGCTTGAATAGCGGGCCTGCGGCCTCGCCCGCGATCGCGCCAAGCGAAATCGGCGTATAGGGCGGGCGGAAGGTGGTGGTGCCGACCTCGGGGATTTCGGCATCCAGCGCGCCCGCCAGCACGGCGAGGCCGTTGATATTGCTC
Source organism: Paracoccaceae bacterium (assembly GCA_026982275.1). Classification (GTDB taxonomy): domain Bacteria; phylum Pseudomonadota; class Alphaproteobacteria; order Rhodobacterales; family Rhodobacteraceae; genus UBA3077. Next base: position 1,446 of record JALSHK010000103.1, read on the forward strand.
AGCTTGCCTTGATCTGTCGCCATGCCAAGGGTGGTGTAGCGCTTGGTATGCTCCACGCTTTGATAGCCCTCGCGCGCGGCGAGCTGAACATCGGACACCTTCACGTCGTTTTGAAAATCGAGGAATGTTTTGGCGCGCAAGCCATAGGGGGCCTTGGCGGGCATGGACCAGACAGGGGCCATAGGGGCTTCATCAGGTGTCCGAATCTGCCGGGGGGCGGCTTCCTCTTTGATGCTCCGCCCCACCTCGTCAGCCGCTTGGCGCGCTGCAGCCGTGGCGCTTTCAAGGCAAGCCTTGGTGGACAGCGCGCCAAAAACACTGCCGGCAGGAATCACAAAGCCCTCGCCGTTTTGATCGGTGGGCGGGCGATCAGGGTCTGGCGCGAACATGGCGTTGGCTTCATCCCAGCACAGCTTGCCGCCGCAATGGGACCACAGATGAACCACCGGCGAAAAGCCCCCCGACATGGCCACGCAATCACAGGCGATGGTTTCAACCGCGCCGCCTGCGCCCGATTGCAGGCATATCTCGACACCTGTAACCCGCGTTTTGCCCTTCACCTTGGCGACCGCATGGCCGTTTTCTATCCGGATACCCAGCGCGCGGGCCTGCTCGGCCAACGCGCCACCGCCTTGGGGGCGGGCATCAATGATCGCGGGGATTTCAAGCCCCGCTCCGTGCAGCGCCAGCGCGGTGCGATAAGCATCATCGTTATTGGTGACGACCACCGTGCGCGCGCCCGCTGCTACGCCGTAAAGCCGGATATAATCGCGCACGGCGCTGGCCAGCATCACGCCCGGAATATCATTGCCCGCGAAATTCAGCGTCCGCTCCAAGGCCCCCGTGGCGGTAATGATGCGCTTGGCGCGAATGCGCCACAGGCGGTGGCGGGGGCGGGCATCGGGGCTGTGATCATTGATCCGCTCATAGCCCAGCGCATAACCGTGATCAAACACCCCCGCGCCCTGAAGCCGCTGGCGCAAGGTTACATTTGGCAGCTTGGCGATTTGCTCCAGCAGATGGGCGATATGCGCGGGGCCGTCACAGCCATCCACCTGCACATCATCCACCATAAAGCGCCCGCCAAAATAGGGGGATTGCTCCAGCAGCAACACCTTGGCGCCGCTGCGCCCTGCCTCCAGCGCGGCTTCAAGCCCCGCCACACCGCCACCGATAACCAGAATATCGGTATAGACATAGAAATGCTCATAGCGATCCGCATCGCGCGCGGTCGGGACCTGCCCCAGCCCTGCGGAGCGGCGGATGATCGGCTCGAAGATATGCTTCCAGGCCCATTGCGGCTTCATGAAGGTTTTATAATAAAATCCGGCGGGCAAAAACCGCGCAAAGCGGTTGTTCAGCGCGCCGATATCAAAATTCAGGCTTGGCCAGTGGTTTTGCGAGCGCGCAGACAGGCCCTCGAAAACCTCGGTGGTGGTGGCGCGCTGGTTTGGCTCGAAGCGCGCACCTTCGCCCATGTTCATCAGGGCGTTTGGCTCCTCGCCCCCCGAGGCGACAATGCCGCGCGGGCGGTGATACTTGAACGAGCGCCCCAGCATGCGATAATCGGCGGCCATCAGGGCCGAGGCCAGCGTATCGCCCTTGAAGCCTTGCACCGGATGGCCGTTAAAGCTGAAGGTAACGGGGGATTTGCGGTCAATCAAATGGCCGAAATCAGGCAGGCGGAAGCTCATTGGAAGCCCTCCCATGCGGGGCGTTTAGCCTTGATCCGGTCCATGATCGCCTTGGGCGGCTTTAGCGTTTGCGCGCTATAGGTGCCGAAAATCTCCAGCGTCACGGCACAGCGCGCCGCGTGAAACCACTTGCCACAGCCGTAAACATGCCGCCAGCGCTCGAAAACGACCCCTTTGGGGTTTTTGCGCTCGAACAGATAGCTGGTGAAATCCTCGTCCGAACTCCCCGTCGCAAAGCGCTTCAGATGCGCCTCTCCGCCGCCATGGAATTCGGTTTCTTCGGCCTTTACGCCACAACAGGGGCAGGATAGCAGCAGCATCTCAAATTCCTCTTATCAGGTTTATCATGATCTCGCCAAAGCCCCATTGCAAGGTGCCGACAACAGAAAACATCAGCTCGTAGCGATAGGTTTCGATCGCCTTCTCCTCGGCCTTGGCGGCAAGCAGATCATCAAAATTGCCGGTAATCTGGTCCTTCAGCTTGGCCAGCGGGGTCGGGTCTTTCAGCTTGGGATCTTCCGTTCGGCGATAATAGCGCCACATCATCCGTGTTTGGGTCAGGATCTGGGAATCCCAGCGGCGGCGGGCTTCTTGTGCCATAAAACGATCCGTCAAAAATACGACAAAGCTGATACAAAGCGCAAAAGAGCCAAGCGCGCCGAATAGCTTCGCCATGCCGAATATCGCACCAACCACGCTCGCAATCGCCCAGATCCCGATTGCGGCGAAGAGCACCAGCCGCTGTATTTTGCTAAAATGTTCCAGCATGATATGCTCCTGACAATTGCCTGACCAAAAACTGGGCAATTTCCCGCCTAAAACCGCGCGGCTTTGCTGTGTTTTTTTGCCACGGATCGCGCCAGCTAGTCAGGTGTATTCTGATGTTATTACAGGAGGTTGTAAAAAATACATCCGCGAGCTGCCTCGCCGCAAGCACAGCATTGCCCCGTTTTTGAATTTTCCCTGAAAATATGTCATAAATAACCGGCTTGTTTTCTTCAACCACCAACACAGGAGAGGAACGATGGAAAATTTTATTAACGATGTGTCCGCTCTGTGGGGCACATTTTTGCAAGGCGGCATCACTACCGCGCGTGAAATCACCTATGCTGTTACCGGCATAGAGATTACGAATGCGGTCGGGCTGGCGCTTTTTGTGGCCTCGGTGTTTGCCGTGGTCGGCATTGTGCTGATCGCCATGCGACGGCAGAAAAAAACCACCTTTCTGATGCAGGACGGGCGGCGCTACACCAAGCGCTAGGGCACGCCTCAATGGGCCACCCCGGCGGCAACGCTCTCGTCAATAAACCGCCCCTCGGCAAATCGATCAAGGCCGAAGGGGGCGGCCAGCGCATCGGGTTCGCCCAAAGCCATAGTGGCGGCC
>JALSHK010000104.1 GCA_026982275.1 Paracoccaceae bacterium
TGCAGCATATCGTGCGCTCGTTTGATCCCTGCATGGTCTGCACGGTGCATTGAGCGGCGGGCAGGAAATACGGGTGCGCGGGCTGGTGCAGGGGGTCGGGTTTCGGCCTTTTGTGTGGCATTTGGCACAGCAAGCGGGGCTGGTGGGCGAGGTGCTGAATGATGGCGGCGGGGTGCTGATCCGGCTGCAATCGGGGGCCGAGGGCCTCATGGAAGCCCTGCGGGGAAACCCGCCGCCGCTGGCGCGAATAGATGCGCTGGAGCTGCGCGATTACACCGGCCCGCTGCCTGAAAGCGGCTTTCATATCACCGCCAGCGTGGGCGGCGCAGCGCGCACCGGCATCACCCCCGATGCCGCCACTTGCCCCGATTGCCTCGCCGAGGTGCTGGAGCCTGAAAACCGCCGCCACCGCTATGCCTTTACCAATTGCACAAATTGCGGCCCGCGCCTGAGCATCACCCGTGCCATTCCCTATGATCGCGCCCACACTACCATGGCCGATTTCCCCATGTGCCCCGCTTGCCAGGGCGAATATGACGCCCCGGGTAATCGCCGCTATCACGCCCAGCCCAATGCCTGCCCCGATTGCGGCCCGCAGCTGGAGCTGGTCGATACCGCTGGCCAGCCGGTTTCCGGTGATCCGCTGGATCGGGTGGCGGCGCTGCTGAAGGCCGGAAAAATCGTAGCCATCAAGGGCCTTGGCGGCTTTCAACTGGCGGTGGATGCTACCAATGAACCCGCCATTGCCCGCCTGCGCACCCGTAAGCGCCGCCCCACCAAACCTCTGGCGCTGATGTTGCGCGATATGGATATGGCGGCGGAAATGGTTGTGCTGGATGGCCCTGCTCGCGATTTGCTGCAAAGCTGGCAGGCACCGATCGTGCTGCTGGAGGGCCGTGGTGGGGCGGCTCCGAATGTCGCGCCCAACCAGGCCCGCCTCGGGGTGATGCTGCCCAACACCCCGCTGCATCATATCCTGATGCGGGCGCTTGACCGGCCCATTGTGCTGACCTCGGGCAATATCAGTGGCGATCCGCAAATTACCGACAATAGCGAGGCCCTGCAAAAGCTTGGTGGCATTGCCGATTATTTCCTGCTGCATGACCGCGATATTGCCAACCGAATGGATGACAGCGTGGTGCAAGTGATTGGCGACACGCCGCAAATCCTGCGCCGTGCCCGCGGCTATGCGCCTGCGCCCTTGCAACTGCACGAGGGCTTTGCAAAGCTGCCAAAGGTGCTGGCCATGGGGGCGGACCTCAAAAACACCTTCTGCCTGCTGGCCAATGGCCGCGCCACGCTCAGCCAGCATATGGGCGACATGCAAAGCCCCGCCACCCAGCGCGATGTGCGCCATAACCTCGCGCTTTATCAAAAGATTTACGACTTCAGCCCCGATCATATCGCGGTGGATATGCACCCCGGATATTTTTCCACCCGCCTCGGCGAGGGGCTGGTCGAGGTCACGCATGTGCAGCACCACCACGCCCATATTGCCGCGGTGATGGCCGAGCACGGTCTGCCCCCCGATGCGCCCCCCGTGCTGGGCGTGGTGCTGGACGGGCTTGGCTATGGCGATGACGGCACCATCTGGGGCGGCGAGTTTTTGCAGGCGGATTTCAGGGGCTATGAGCGCCTCGCCCATTTTCCCGCCATCGCTCTGCCCGGCGGCGATAAAGCCAACCAGCAGCCATGGCGCAACCTGCTTGCCCATCTGCGCGCGGCCTTTGGGCCCGAGGCAGACCTGCGCGCCCGCTTCGGGCCGCTGCCCTTTTTGGAGGCGTTCGAGGCCAAGCCCCTGAAAATGATGGGGCAGATGATCGACAATAACCTCAACAGCCCCGTCGCCTCGTCTGCCGGCCGTTTGTTTGATGCCGTCGCCGCCGCGCTCGGGCTTTGTTTCGAGCGCCAAGCCTATGAAGGCGAAGCCGCGATGCAGCTTCAGGCATTGGCCGAAACCTGCCTGTTGGATGGCGGGGTTTATCCGGTAGCTATAGCTGAAGAAATAGCATGGGAAACCCTCTGGACCGGTATTTTGCACGACCTTTCAGAGCGTGTTGACGCGAACCGGATTGCCCGCCGATTCCATAACACGCTGGTGAAGGTTGTGGTTCAAAATGCCTTTTCAATTGCAGAAAACAGAAGCCTTGAAACCATTGTTTTGAGCGGTGGTGTGATGCAAAACCGGCTGCTCTTTTCCGCAATTGAAAAGCGCCTGCAAGACAAGGGTCTGAAAGTCCTTGCGCCGGTGGATTATCCGGCAAATGATGGCGCTACATCCTTGGGGCAAGCCACAATTGCCGCGGCCCGTATGAACCTCCACTGAGATTACGATCCCCTAAAATTCCAGCACCGAAATGCGATTTTTATGGATGACTTGCGCAGGCTACCAATGTATTTTGCGTGGTTTGAATAGGTTCCAGAGACCGTTCGCTGCCTGAACCGCGCCCTCCGCCACTTGCCTGCATTGAAACACGGATGTGCCCCGATGCGGGGTTGATTTTCTTTATGTTTCAAAGGGGTTTAGGTTTTGCGACCGAACCCGCGAGAATGTCGGAACGCCCCGACGCGCTCTCTAACCCCTGTTTCTCTCTATTCGAGCGACCTTCGGGGCGCTTGAGGTCGGTCACGAAAACCTCAATAAAACAAGGGTTTTTCGTGACCTTCGTACCCGACCGGTTGTAGCGATGTCAAATCCTCTCGCTCGATAAGAGAAACCCGAAGGGGGCGTCTTGGCGCGAAAAACCGAGGGATCAAAGGAGATTGCCAAATGCTTGATGATAGAAAAAATTGCTCCCTATCCGGATGGTAATAGAAGTGTCAGCAATGTAAGCAGGCGATTGCCTTGGGCAACAAAAGACGAATAATCCATCAGAGCAGCAAGGTAATTCAAAATGCAAAATACCTCTCACGCAGTCATGGCACAGCGCAACGAACCTAGCGATAGTCCGGACGACTTTCCAACTCCGCCGTGGGCGACACGGGCGTTACTTGAACATGTCATTGGGGGCAATCAAGCTGACTTTCGCAATATGACATGTTTGGAACCCGCATGTGGAGCGGGCCACATGGCAAGAGTTTTGCAAGAATACTTTACTGCCGACAACATGCAGTTGCACCAGAACGCATTCGAGAACAAAGGCTCAGCCGCATTGTGGCGAGTGTTCGCAGTGCATTGACCGCCGGTTTGCCGTGCTTGCTGCAGGGATGGAAGAATATGAGCCTGCATCGACGTATTGTCTCGATCTGCTGACTTTTGATCGAACTGGAAACGAAAAGTTGCGGATGGCGCTGAACTATGTCGCGTTTTTCAACAAGCTGAGGGGCGTTCCCCAGAACCGATTTATTGCGGAGTATTCCGAGTTTGTTTCGGCTTTAGGCGAATTCCCTGGTCTGACAACGCAGGAGGCTGGAGCCCGGCTATTTGATATGTTCCAGCGACAAGCGGCATCGATTGATTCAGTCATGGTGAAAGCTCTCCGCGAAAACGCTGAGGCATTGGTCAAAAGCGAAATTCTCCCGGGGTCTCTGCTTGCCTTGTCGAGAAACGTTGAAAATGTCGCCATTCAAGCTGAAAATCACCCTGTCGGATGATGGGGACGCGCAATGAGCCTCCCTATCATCAGCGCCGACGAGCGTTTGGCCGAGCCACGCGGCATCAAGGGCTGCATCTTCGGGGGCAGCGGAATTGGGAAAACGTCCCTGCTCTGGACGCTCGACCCTGCCACTACCCTGTTCATGGATCTCGAGGCGGGCGATCTGGCCATCGAGGGCTGGCAGGGCGACACGATCCGGCCGCGCACCTGGGCCGAGTGCCGTGATTTTGCGGTGTTCATCGGCGGGCCCAATCCGGCTTTGCGCGATGATCAGCCTTACGGCCCGGCGCATTATGCCGCCGTGTGCGAGCAATTCGGCGATCCGGCGGCGCTGGAGCGTTACGAGACCATCTTCATCGACTCGATCACCGTGGCAGGGCGGCTGTGTTTTGGCTGGTGCAAGGGCCAGCCCGAAGCCTTCTCGGAAAAGACCGGCAAGCCGGATGTGCGCGGGGCCCAGCCAAGTGTGGTGTGTGGATATCACTTACATTCCCCTCTCGGTGATTGCATACAATCACCTGCCGGGCAGTGCATGCGGCGCGGATTTCTGTATCTGGTGGCTATTATGGACTGGTACAGCCGCAAGGTTTTATCCTGGCGGTTGTCCAACAGTATGGAAGCTGACTTTTGCGTTGAAGCCTTGAAAGAGGCCATCGCAAAATATGGCAAGCCAGAGATCATGAACAGCGATCAGGGTAGTCAGTTCACCGGTTTTGAATGGACGCAGGCTCTGAGAGATGCCGACATCAAGATATCCATGGATGGCAAAGGTTGCTGGGTCGATAACCGGATGATAGAGCGGCTCTGGCGGTCCCTGAAATACGAATGCATTTACATGAACGCATTTGAAACCGGATCGCTGGCACGCACGGGGATTGGAAAATGGCTGACATACTATAACGCCGAGCGCCCGCATTCCACCCA
>JALSHK010000105.1 GCA_026982275.1 Paracoccaceae bacterium
AGTGGCGTGAAGCGGTAAAGCTGGTTGAGCACCACCTCGGCGGTGGCGTCCCGCTTCAGCTCGATCACCACCCGCACGCCAAAACGATCGCTTTCGTCTTGCACATGCGCGATGCCCTCGATCTTTTTATCCCGCGCCAGCTCGGCGATTTTCTCGATCATCGTCGCTTTGTTGACCTGATACGGGATCTCGGTGATCACAATCGCGTAGCGGTCCTTGCGGATCTCCTCGACCGTCGAGCGCGCCCGCATTACCACCGAGCCACGGCCCTCGCGATAGGCTTTATGCGCACCGGAGCGGCCAAGAATAATACCGCCGGTGGGAAAATCCGGGGCAGGGATGATCTCGATCAGATCGTCGATCGTCATGTCGGGGTTTTCCATCAGGGCCAAGGTGGCGTTAATGACCTCGCCAAGGTTATGGGGCGGAATATTGGTGGCCATGCCCACAGCAATGCCGCCCGCGCCATTGACCAGCATATTGGGGAAGCGGGCAGGGAGCACGGTAGGCTCGCGGTCTTTGCCGTCGTAGTTGTCCTGATAATCAACAGTCTCTTTATCAATATCCGCCAGCAGGAAATTGGCCACCTTTTCCATCCGCACTTCGGTATAGCGAAACGCGGCCGCCTTATCGCCATCCATCGAGCCGAAATTGCCTTGCCCATCGAGCAATGGCACCGACATCGAGAAATCCTGCGTCATCCGCACCAGCGCATCATAAATCGAGGCATCGCCATGCGGGTGATATTTACCCATGGTATCGGAAACAGGGCGGGCGGATTTGCGGTAGCTCTTGTCAAACGTATTGCCGACCTCGTTCATCGCATAGAGAATCCGGCGATGCACCGGCTTTAGCCCGTCGCGCAAATCAGGGATGGCGCGGCTCACAATCACGCTCATGGCGTAATCGAGATAGGAGGTTTTCATCTCGTCGACGATGGCGATTTTCGGCCCGCCATAAACGTATTTTTCAGGGCTTTCGCCGTCTTTTTTTCCGGTCTCGTCGCTCACGTTCAGTCACCCTGCTAAAGCACAATATATTGTGGGTGAGCATAGCAAAACCATCGTGCAAACGCAATCACTGGTTCACCTTGTTTGGTCGTTTCATGATGGCTCTAAATCCGCCATTTTCTGTCGGCTGAGTGACAATGCGGGCCGATACCTGCCCGGCCGGCGCCAGAATAACCACCAGAAGCATTGACCATAGGGTTAAGAATTGATTACCCTCACGATATCTGAGAACACGTAGCGGTAAAAGCCCCGCTATATAGATGTCGGCCTGAGGGAAGATCCGGGGTGCTAACCGCGCCCGCCGTCGCAGATAATCGGCTGTATAGAACCCCCGCAAAGGCGGGCGTTTAGGCGTGCAGGGATTGTTTTTATACTCCGCATAGCAAATTGTAACGGAGTGAGGCATTGTATATTAAATTTATGCTGCGCGTTGTGGCGCTATTGGTTCTATCCCTCTGGGCGCAAAATGTGGCGGCGCTGAGCTGTGGTCCTGCGACGGGCAATGTTGGTGGCAATACGGCCGCAGAATTTTTTGCCAATGCAAGTGAAGGCACCTGCGGCAGCGCAACTTTTGCAGCAGGACCAACAAAAAATGGCCATATTTTCTATGCAAATGAATTTGGTGTTTCGGCTCAAATCATCAAAAACGGCAACATTTTTTCGACTTCGAAAAGCCTCTCCTGCACAGGTGCCGTGAGCGTCGCCAATTCTCCATCTACCATAACGGCCAGCTTTTCTTCAGCCGTAGCCTATAGCACGGTTTGCACCCTTTCCTATATAGACGGAAACGGCCAACTCGTTACCCACACGTTCGGGGCTGGCTCGCAAGACGGGGGCGGTGCGCTTGTCGGATATCTCAACGCGTCCAGCGTCACTTCCGGCTGGTTCGAGCGTATCCGCCCGACCGTGGTGCTTTCGGGCTTGGCCAGCACTATAGGCAGCACCGAGCAAACCGTAACCGCCACCTTCAGCGAGCCGGTATTCGGCTTTGGCCCGCTCGACCTGAACCTGCAGAATGCGATAGGCACCAGCTATACTGCCGTCAGTGACAGCGTGTATGTTTTCGGGATCACACACGCCGCTGGCGGCGGGGATGTGCTGATCGAGGTTCCCGCTGGCGGCGGGGCAGATCTGGCCGGTAATCTCAATCTGGCCTCCAATACCCTTACGGCCACGGTTGATCTGACCGGCCCGACGGTGGTGCTTTCGGGGCTTGCTGCCACTGCCGGCCCTGCACCGCAAACCATCACCGCAACCTTCAGCGAGGATGTCACCGGATTTACGCTGGCCGATATCGACGCGCCCTTTATGACGCTCGCCAATTTCACTGCTGTGAGCGCCTCTGTCTATACCTTTGATCTGTCCAATGGCCGCTCCGTTGCTGTCTCGGTGCAAATTCCGGCGGGCGCGGCGGCTGATCTGGCGAGCAACGCCAGCACAGCCTCCAATATCCTGACAGCCACCGCAGATCCGACCCCGCCCAGCGTGTGGATTACCGGCCTGCCCGCCAGCATTGCAGGACCTGTGACTTTTGATGCTACCATCAATTTTTCCGAGGTGGTTACGGGATTTGTGCTTGGAGATATCGATATCTCGGGCGGCACGGTTACCGGATTTTCAGGCAGTGGCACCACCTATATCGCTACGGTTTCGGCCAGCGGGCTGGTGGATCTGACGATGTCTGTCCGTGCCAATGTGGCACAGGATGCCGCGCTGAATGGCAATCAGGCTTCGGGCGTGTTCACCAGCGAAAATGTGGTGGTCGAGGTTGCCCGCGCAGCCATCACCCGATTTATGCAAACCCGCGCCAATGCGCTGCTTTCCAACCAGCCGGATCTGGCCGGATTTTTGCGCGGCGGGGCCGGGCAATTCGCGGCCGAGGTCACCCGCGAAGGTGGCATGGTGAATTTTGACAGCGGCTATGATGCCCCGCTCTGGGCGCGCCTCAATGCTAACTGGTCCACCGATCTGGGGGCGGAGAGCCAGTATATCTTCGGGGTGGTTGGTGGCCATTCCAGACTCTCGGAAAATTTCCTGATCGGCGGCATGGTGCAATTCGATATCAGCAGCGAGGTCAACGGGTTAGCCACGACCAAAGGCTCCGGCTGGCTGATCGGCCCGTATTTTGCCGCCAAGCTGGCAGCCCAGCCGCTCTATTTCGAGGGCTCGCTGCTTTACGGCCAAACCGGCAATACCATCTCGCCGCTGGGCACTTATACCGATGCTTTCAGCACCGAGCGCTGGCTGGCCACGCTGGGGGTGTCGGGCCAAATCATGCGCGGAAATTTTACGTGGATCCCATTTCTGGATGCGAAATACACCTCGGATGCCCAAGCCGCCTATCTTGATGGTCTGGGCAATCAGATAGCCGCCCAAACCATCGGGTTGGCGCAGGCGGCGGCGGGCCTTGATTTTAAGCTGGCCCTAAGCGCGGCGACCACGCTGAACGGCGGGGTTTCCGGGATCTGGAGCTATAGTTCGGGCAGCGCAATTACCCCGGGCTACGAGGGAGGAAGGGCGCGGGCAAGCCTTGGCATGGTGCATCGCTTTGGCGAAACCACGCTATCGTTTTCGGGCTATTATGACGGCATAGGCGCGGATGGTTTTGAAGGTTACGGCGCGGAAATTCTGGTGAATTCACTGTTTTAGCGCCAACCTATAGATACAAAAAGGCACCGCCCCGGCGGTGCCTTTTGCTATTTTCTCAAGGCGGACAAGCCGGGCCGGATCAGCTTTTTCCGGTCTTGTTCTTGGCGCCGGAAAGCGGATCGTCTTCGCGCTTCACAGAGCCTTCGAAATGCGCGCCACTCTCGATTGCGATGGTTTTGTGTATGATATCGCCCTTGACCCGGGCCGAAGCGGTGAGCCGCACCTTGATGCCACGCACGCAGCCTGCCACATGGCCGTTCACAACCACATCATCCGCCACGCACTCGCCTTTGACCGTAGCGGTTTCGCCAACGGTCAGAAGATGGGCGCGAATATCGCCAACAACCGTGCCCTCGATCTGGATATCTCCGGAGGTGACCAGATTGCCGGTGACGGTCAGATCCGAAGACAGCATCGAAGGGGCCGGCTTGGGCTTGGGGGCGGCCTGTGTGGAAGCTGCGGCAGAAGTGCCGGCGGGCTTGTTGGCCGGTGCGGTGGTGCTGCCGGGTTTTGCCGCGCTTGGTGCGCCGCTGCCTGTGGTTTCGGTTTTCTTAGTAAACATTTCTACCTGCCTTTATGTAAGTCATGGGATTGAGAGATACGCCATCCTTGCGGATTTCATAGTGAACGTGAACGCCTGTTGATCTGCCCGAATTCCCCATATCGCCGATCAAATCGCCTCGGGCAACCCTGTCCCCTGTATTGACGCGTGTGCGATTGAGGTGGGCGTAATATGTCTTATATCCATTGCCGTGGTCAAGGATAACAATATTGCCAAAGCCGCTTTGCACGCCCGAGAAATAAACCGTGGCATCCCCCGTGGCCAGAACCGGAGAGTTCA
>JALSHK010000106.1 GCA_026982275.1 Paracoccaceae bacterium
TCAGCGCCACCTGCCGCTCGAAGGCCTCCAGAATTTCATCCGCCTGCCCCGAAAGGGTGATCTCGACAAAAACCGTGGCGCGCCGGTCCACCGCGCGCGGATTGAGCAGCGCCACATAATTGCGGATCACCCCGTCGCGCTCCAGCCTTTGCACGCGGCGATGGCAGGCCGAAGGCGATAGCGCCACGCTCTCCGCGAGATCGGCATTGGACATCCGCCCGTCCTTTTGCAAAGCCTTCAAAAGCTTGATATCCAGCGCATCCATTCTAGACATTGCAACAATCCCCTTATTACTGGCCTGTTTTCCGCAGGGTATCCCGATATTCGCGCAGCGCACAACAGGTATTTGCAAAGCAATTCGAAATTGAGGGGCGCAGAAGGAGGCGAACACTTCAGCAAGGCCCAAAGGAGATTCCCGCATGTTGATCGGTTGCCCCAAAGAAATCAAAAATCAGGAATATCGCATCGGGATCACCCCCGCCGCCGCAAGGGAAGCCGTGCATCACGGCCATTCGGTGATCATCGAGAAAAACGGCGGCTCTGGTGCCGGATTTACCGATGCGGATTATATCGCGGCGGGCGCAGAGATCGTGGATACCGCCGAAGAGATTTTTGCCCGCGCCGAGATGGTGGTGAAGGTGAAAGAACCCCAAGCGAATGAGCGCGCGCAGCTGCGCGAGGGGCAAATCCTGTTTACCTACCTGCACCTCGCCGCCGATCGCGCCCAGACCGAAGACCTGCTGAAAAGCGGCGTAACCGCCATTGCCTATGAAACCGTGACCGACCGCGCGGGTGCGCTGCCTCTGCTGGCGCCAATGTCGGAAGTGGCGGGGCGTCTGGCACCGCAAATGGGCGCATGGACGCTGCAAAAAGCCAATGGCGGGCGCGGGGTGCTGATGGGTGGCGTGCCGGGGGTGGAGCCGGCCAGGGTGGCGGTGATTGGCGGCGGGGTGGTTGGCACCCATGCCGCCAAAATCGCGGCGGGCATGGGCGCGGAGGTGACGGTGCTGGATATGTCGCTTCCGCGCATGCGCTATCTGGATGATGTGTTTGGTGGCGTGTTTAACACCCGCTATTCCTCCAAGGGAAATCTGGCCGAGCTGGTGGCCGAGGCCGATATGGTAATTGGCGCGGTCTTGATCCCCGGCGCGGCGGCCCCAAAGCTGGTGAGCCGCGAAATGCTTTCCACCATGAAGCCCGGTGCGGCGCTGGTGGATGTGGCGATCGATCAGGGTGGCTGCTTTGAAACCTCCCGCGCCACCACCCATGATGATCCGATTTACGAGGTGGATGGTATCATGCATTATTGCGTGGCCAATATGCCCGGCGCGGTGGCCCGCACCGCCACTCTGGCGCTGGGCAATACCACCATGCCGTTTATGCTGGCGCTGGCCGACAAGGGCTGGAAAGCCGCTTGCGAGGCGGATGAACACCTGCTGCGCGGGCTGAACACCCATAAGGGCCAGCTCACCTATGCCGCCGTTGGCGTGGCGCTGGAAATGGATGTGCTTAGCCCGAAACTGGCACTCAAAATGTAGAGCGGGGTTTCACCCCACCCTCACCGCAGCAGGGCTGTGCGAAAAACCACGCGCCTACGCCCTCGCTTTAAGCAAGTCCCGAATATCGGCCAACAGCTCTTCCTGTGTTGGCCCTTTTGGCGCTTCCGGCTCTGCCTCGGCCTTCGGCTCTTCAGCGGCCGCCTTGGCTTTATTCACCGACTTAACCAGCATAAAAACCACAAAAGCCACAATCAGGAAATTAATGACAGCCATTATGAACGAACCATAAGCAAACACCGCCGCGCCGGCCTCCTGTGCGGCGGCCAGAGAGGGAAACGAACCCTCGCCCAAAACGACAAACAGGTTGGTGAAATCGATCCCGCCTGTAAAGATACTGATAAACGGATTGATTAGATCATCGACCATGGATTTTACGATCGCGGTGAACGCTGCCCCGATGATAATACCAACGGCCATATCCATAACATTACCCTTGGCAATGAAGTCCTTAAATTCTTTAAGCATTTTATCCTCTCCCTGTTTCTTGCAAAAATTCGTATCGTTCTTGCATATAAAAAGAGGATTTTGCCTTTAATGCTCCGTATGATCAAGCCAGTTCTGAACCTCGCTCGCACGCCCGCGGGCGACAGGAATTTCACTGCCGTCACATATTTCCAGCCGCTTATGCCCTTTGCGGCTCACCATGCCAACCACTGCGCGCCGCGAAACCCAATGCGAACGGTGCGGCTGGATACCGTTTTGGCAGCTCAGCTTTTCGATCAGATCAGAAAGCCGCGCCCGCACCATATCCTCCTCTTCCGAGGTTTTAATCCGAACGTAGTGATCTTGCGAAGACACCGAAATCAATGCCTTGCAATAATAGGTTTTCCCCGCGATGGTGATGGTTTTGCAGGGGGTTTCAGGGCCTGCAGGTTTTGCGCCGCCGATACCCCCCGAAGGAACCGCAACGGGCATCACAAAGGTCAGAAAGAAAGTTTCCAATACCAGCGTGAGAATAAAATTGATCGGAAGCTTTTCCGCGGCATGCTCAAGCGATATCCGGCCACCAAAATAGGCCGACATGCCGATCTCTACCAGATAGGTAGCCAATACCGCCCCGACAAAACCGACCAGCGGGAAAATCAGAAAAAACCGCGAAAACCGCTGTGACAGTTTTATGCCGACCAGACTTGCAAGAAAATAAAACAAAAAAGTGAGCGATGATAACACCACCGTATAGGTCACCAATGCAGCCATGGAGACCCGCTCGGCGAATCCATGCAGGTCGAGCAAAACCAGAACAGAAATGATCAATGCCCAAAAGACATATGTATACTTGTTTGTATACGCCTTCAGCAATTCACGTCGCGTCAAATACCTTTTGCGCCAAAACACGTCAAAACACGGCATTCCACGCCAAGCAGCTTGTTCCAAAACCTTACCCTCGGTAATATTTCAGGGATATGCAATTTACGGGAATCAAGCGTGCCGCCGTAACGCTTTTGTAGTGAGTTTGTTATTTAACAGTGCCAGTTTCCCGATCTTGTATATTCTAGCTGCCAGTTTTGATCAATTCTGGCAGCTAGTCAACCTATTCATACCGCGCAAATATATCTCGCATGGGATGGCGGCGCTTGAGCTTGCCGAACTACAGCTCATTGCGTCGGTGCAACCCCTGTCAGCGTATAGCGCAAAATATCCACCACCTGCTGCGGTGTTTCCACCACGGCGAGCGCTGCAGCATCCACTTCCTTTAACGCGTGCTGGTGTTCCGCCCCGTGCATCACGATCAGCGCCTTGCCCTTGGCCGCTGCATAGCCCGCGTCAAAAGCCGCGTTCCATTGCTTATATTTCTCGCCAAAGCGCACCACCACGATATCGGCGGCCTCGATCGCATTGCGGGTGCGAATGGCGTTGAGCTTGGCGCCCTTATGGTCGTGCCAGAATTTATCGTCTTCAGCCCCCATGATGATCACGCCGGCATCGTCCGACGTCGCGTGATCCGTCACCGGCGCGCTGAATTCCACATCCAGCGCCGCCGCTGCCCGCTCTATTTCATTGCGCCAGTCCGTATGGATTTCACCGCTCAAATATACTTTCATGATCTTAGCTCCCCGCCGGTTTGCCTGGCCACAGAGGCCACGATTTTGGCCGAAATGGCCTCGATTTCCTTATCGGTCAGCGTCGCCGCCTTTGGCTGGATCCGCACGGTGATCGCGACCGATTTCTTGCCCGCGCCCATCTGCGCCTCGGCCTTGGCCCCGCCAAAAATATCAAACACGCTTACCGCCTCGATCAGCTTTTTATCGCCACCCCTGGCGGCCTTGACCAGCTTTTCAACCTCCATATCCGCAGCCACCACAAAGGCAAAATCGCGCTCTACCGCTTGCAGATCATGCGCCTGAAGCGCTGGCCGCGTTTTGCTTTTCGCCTTTTTCAACGGCACGTTTTCAGGGAAGATGGTAAAGCCCACCACCGCGCCCTTCACCCCCATTTCCTTCAGCACCTTGGGGTGCAGCTCGCCAAAAATCGCCAGCGGATTTTTCGGCCCGAGCGATAATACCGCCGAGCGCCCGGGGTGGAACCATTCCGGCGCGTTGCGCATAATCATCAGATTGCCCACCGGCGCACCGATCGCCGCCAGCGCCGCCTCGGCATCGCCCTTGGCATCATAAATATCCACATTGCGCCGCGTGCCAAAGGCATTGCGCGGCGCAGTGGTGCCCACGCGAATACCACAAGCCATGGTGCTTTGGTCCTCCGGCTCGGCGCCCGAAAAGCCCTGCCCGATTTCAAACAGCGCCATATCCGCCTCGCCGCGCGCTTGATTGCGCGCCGCCGCCTGCAAAAGGCTAGGCAGGATATCGGGCCGCATATGGCTCATCTCGGAGGATATCGGATTGCTGAGCTTCACCGCATCCGAGCCGCCGCCAAACAGCGCTGCCGATTTTTGATCTATAAAGCTGTAGGTCACACA
>JALSHK010000107.1 GCA_026982275.1 Paracoccaceae bacterium
ATTTCGATCTGGCAATCCACAGGAGAGAATTGGGGCCAAACCCGTATTACGGTTTCCACCGCGATTCCCTTTACTGATGCCACCTTTATAATGCCGTATCCCAACGTCGCGCGCTATTTGCCGCCTGCTCCACCTTGCGGCGCGAAGATGGCTCCTCGGGCGTCCTCACCACCAGCAATGATCGGGTGGTGGAATATGCGTTGACTGTGGAAAATGTCGGCCAGCGCGCATGGGATGTGGTGATCTATGATCGTATTCCGGTATCCGAACAAGAAGACCTGCTGATTGACTGGTCCGCCCGGACGAGGAGGATGTCGAGAGTCGTCGCGGGGTGCTTGGCTGGTCGTTCCCGCTGGAGAGCGGTGCGCAAAAATCCATCCGGCTTTCTTACGAGCTGCAACGGCCCGACGGGAACGAGCTGCGAATGCGGCCTTAAGTTTTCCTTGAACGGCGGGTTGGTTTTGCGCAGAGTGGGGCAAAACCAACCAGACAACAGGGAAACACCATGTCAGACTATCTAAAATCCATGCCCGACCGCGAGGGCTTTTTTGGCAATTATGGTGGCGCGATGCTGCCGCCGCCGCTGGAGCCACATTTTGCCGAAATCCGCGCCGCCTATGACAAGCTGAGCAAATCCGGTGATTTTCTGCACGAGCTGCGCTATATCCGCAAGCATTTTCAGGGTCGCCCAACGCCGATTTCCTATTTGAAAAACCTGTCGGAGCTGGCAGGCGGCGCACAAATCTATGCCAAACGCGAAGATCTGAATCATACCGGCGCGCATAAGCTGAATCACTGCATGGCCGAGGGGCTTTTGGCGAAATTTATGGGCAAAACCAAGCTGATCGCCGAAACCGGCGCTGGCCAGCACGGGGTGGCGCTGGCCACGGCGGCGGCCTATTTCGGGCTGGAATGCGAGATCCATATGGGCGAGGTCGATATGGCCAAGGAAGCGCCAAATGTAACCCGCATGAAGCTTTTGGGGGCCACAGTTGTGCCGGTCGGCGAGGGAGCAAAAACCCTGAAAGAAGCGGTGGATAGCGCCTTTGGCAGCTATATCGCACAGGCGGACACGGCCCTTTTCGGCATCGGCTCGGTGGTGGGGCCACACCCGTTTCCGATGATGGTGCGGGATTTCCAGAAGGTAGTCGGCCTGGAATCCCGTGAGCAATTCATGGAGATGACCGGCGAATTGCCCGATATCGTGGCTGCTTGCGTGGGCGGCGGCTCGAATGCGATGGGGCTGTTTTCGGGCTTTATTGATGATGAAGGCGTGGCGCTTTACGGGGTTGAACCGATGGGAACATCTTCCAAGCTGGGCGATCACGCGGCAACCCTGACCTATGGTGTGGATGGTGCCATTCACGGCTTCGCCACCAAGGTATTGCTGGATGAAAACGGCGAGCCGGCACCGGTAAATACCCTCGCTTCCGGGCTGGACTACCCCGGCGTTGGCCCCGAGCATGCACATCTACAAAGCACCGGTCGCGTCACCTATACCTCGGCGGATGACAAGGAATCGCTCAATGCGTTTTATGAGCTATCCCGGCGCGAGGGTATTATTCCGGCGCTGGAATCAGCACATGCGCTGGCTTTTGCCCTGCGGGAAGCCAAAAACCACCCCGGAAAATCAATTCTGATCAACCTCTCGGGGCGCGGCGATAAAGACATTGATTTTGTCACCGAAACCTACGGCTTTGGCGAATAGCGCCCCCAAGACCCCGCGCTACCCCGTATCGGGGGTAGCGCAATTCTTGCCGATCTCTCTGGAAATACCCCGCCAAGCCGCTTATATCCTTTGATGAACAGCGAAAGGCAATCCATGAGCGACAGCAATTTTCCCGGATGGCACGGCACCACGATTATCGGCGTGCGCAAGGGCGGCAAGGTGGTGATCGCCGGTGACGGGCAGGTCAGCCTTGGCAATACCGTGATCAAGGGTTCCGCGCGCAAGGTGCGGCGGATTTCGCCCGGTGGCCATGATGTGATTTGCGGCTTTGCCGGCAGCACCGCCGATGCCTTTACCCTGCTGGAGCGGCTGGAGGCCAAGCTTGAAGCCTCGCCCGGGCAGCTGGCGCGCGCCAGCGTGGAGCTGGCCAAGGATTGGCGAACCGACAAATACCTGAAAAACCTCGAAGCCATGCTGATCGTGACCGATGGCGCGGATCTTTTCATCATCACTGGTGCAGGTGATGTGCTGGAGCCGGAAAACGATATTGCCGCCGTAGGATCGGGCGGGAATTTTGCGCTGGCCGCCGCGCGGGCCTTGATGGACAGTGATAAAGACGCCGAGGAAATCGCCCGCAAGGCGATCACCATTGCCGCCGAGATTTGTGTATTTACCAATGGCAATATGATCGTGGAAAGCCTCGATGCCTGATTTTCATATGGACGATATCCGCGCCGCCGTGGCCGCCAATGTGATCTCTGAGTCGCAGGCGGCGCGCCTCAAGATTTTTGCCGAAAGCCGGCAGGGCTATCGCGACCACATGCCCGAGGATGACGAACCCTTCGAGCTGTTCAAAGGCTTTGCCGAGATCTTTGTTACCGTGGGCTTGGGGATGTTGTTTAGCGGTATCATGGTGATGTCGGCTTTTTTTGGCAATTACTCGCTGGTGCCTTTTGTCGGGGCGGTTCTGGCTTTTATCGCCGCGTTTTATTTCACCAAAAAGCGGCGGATGAGCCTGCCGAGCATTTGGCTGGCCATTGTTTTTGCCTCCAATCTTGCGGTTTTTGTCGGCACCATGCTGATTGATCCGCTCAATCTTGCGGGCCTTGAATATAGCGTGCTTTATGTCAGCCTGATCGGCATGGCGGCGATGGGGGGCTGGTATATCCTGTTCAAACTGCCGTTTTCCATGTTTCTTTTCGGGCTGTTCGGGCTGGGGGTGGCGATGGCGATTGCCGCGCTGATCTCGCCCAATGTGATAGATTTCCTCAGCCTGCGCGAGGGGATTTTCAACCTCAACAATCAAAGCTTCTTTCCGCTGGCCACGCTGGGCTTTGGCATCGCCGCCTTTCTGCTGGCGATGTTTTTTGACATGCGAGACCCGCACCGCATCAGCCGCTTTGCCGCCTCTGGATTTTGGCTGCATGTGCTGGCCGCGATCGCGATTGTAAATACCGTGGGCATGACCCTTTATATCAGCGGCAATTATACCCTCACCGCCGCTGCGCTGGCGCTGATTTCTCTGATCGCGCTGATCATTGATCGCCGCTCTTTCCTCACCGCCGGCATTCTTTATATGGCCTATCTGCTTTATGCCGCTTTTGAGGGCAACGGCGAATTCGGCGCCTTGATGACCACGCTTTTGGTGCTTGGCGTATTCATCACCGCGCTGGGCACATGGTGGGGCGGCATCCGCGCCATTCTGATGAACGCCTTGCCGAATTTTCCGCTTAAAAACCGACTACCCCCCTATATGGAAAAATCATGACAGACCTGACCCCCCGCGAGATCGTATCCGAGCTGGATCGCTATATTATCGGCCAGAATGACGCCAAGCGCGCGGTGGCCGTGGCTCTGCGCAATCGCTGGCGGCGGCAACGCCTGTCCGATGATCTGCGCGACGAGGTGTATCCCAAAAACATCCTGATGATCGGGCCAACCGGCGTGGGCAAAACCGAAATCTCCCGCCGGCTGGCCAAGCTGGCCAATGCGCCGTTTCTCAAGGTCGAGGCGACAAAATTCACCGAGGTGGGCTATGTGGGCCGCGATGTGGAGCAGATCGTGCGGGACCTGATAGACAGCGCGATTCTCCTGACCCGCGAACGGATGCGCGAAGATGTGGAGGCCAAAGCGCATGCGGCAGCCGAGGAGCGGGTGATCGATGCGCTGGCGGGCGCGGATGCCCGCGAGCAAACCCGCGATATGTTTCGCAAAAAGCTGCGCGACGGCTTATTGGACGATAAGGAAATCGAGCTGGAAATGGCCGATAATTCCAACCCGATGCAGATGATGGATATTCCGGGCCAGCCCGGCGCGGGCATGGGCATGCTCAATATCGGCGAGATGCTCGGCGGCGCTTTTGGCAGCCGCACAAAGCGCCGCAAGGTAAAGGTGGCGGATAGCTATAAGCTGCTGATCGCCGAGGAGGCCGACAAACTGCTGGACGAGGAAGTGGTGAACAAACGCGCGATCGAAGCGGTGGAGCAGCACGGGATCGTGTTTCTGGACGAGATCGACAAGGTATGCGCCCGCTCGGATGCGCGCGGCGGTGATGTCTCGCGCGAGGGGGTGCAGCGGGATTTACTGCCGCTGATCGAGGGCACCACCGTTTCTACCAAATACGGGCCGGTAAAAACCGATCATATCCTGTTTATCGCTTCGGGCGCGTTTCATATCGCCAAGCCGAGCGATCTTTTGCCCGAGCTTCAGGGCCGCTTGCCGATCCGGGTGGAGCTGCGCGCCCTGACCGAGCAGGATTTTGTGCGCATCCTGACCGAAACCGATAACGCCCTC
>JALSHK010000108.1 GCA_026982275.1 Paracoccaceae bacterium
GGAACCTATCATGGCTGCATATGAATTTATTGACCACGAATATGATGTGGTGGTTGTGGGCGCTGGCGGCGCGGGCTTGCGCGCCACGCTGGGCATGGCCGAGCAAGGGCTGAAAACCGCCTGCGTGACCAAGGTGTTCCCGACGCGAAGCCATACTGTGGCGGCGCAGGGCGGCATTGCCGCCAGCCTCTCCAATATGGGGCCGGATAACTGGCAGTGGCATATGTATGACACGGTTAAAGGCTCTGACTGGCTCGGCGATATGGATGCGCAGGAATACCTCGTGCGCCACGCCCCCGAGGCGGTTTATGAGCTGGAGCATTACGGCGTACCGTTTTCGCGCACCGAAGAGGGCAAAATCTATCAGCGCCCTTTTGGCGGCCACACCACCGAATTTGGCGAAGGCCCGGCTGTGCAGCGCACCTGCGCGGCGGCGGATCGCACCGGCCACGCCATGCTGCACACGCTTTATGGCCAGAGCCTGAAGCATAATGCCGAATTTTACATCGAATATTTCGTGATTGACCTTTTGCGCGGCGTTGATGGTGCCATTCAGGGCGTGCTGGCCTGGAAGCTGGATGATGGCACCCTGCACCGTTTTAATGCCAAGATGACCGTGCTGGCCACCGGCGGCTATGGTCGCGCATACTTCAGTTGCACCTCGGCCCACACCTGCACCGGCGATGGTGGCGGCATGGTGGCGCGCGCGGGCCTGCCTTTGCAGGATATGGAATTTGTGCAATTCCACCCCACCGGCATTTATGGTGCGGGCATGCTGATCACCGAGGGCGCGCGCGGCGAGGGTGGCTATCTGACCAATTCCGAGGGCGAGCGCTATATGGAGCGCTATGCGCCCACCTATAAGGACCTTGCCTCGCGCGATGTGGTGTCGCGCTGCTCGACGATAGAAATCCGCGAAGGGCGCGGGGTGGGGCCGAACAAAGACCATGTTTACCTGCATCTGGACCACTTGCCGCCCGAAGCCTTGGCCGAGCGCCTGCCGGGCATTTCCGAGAGCGCCAAGGTTTTTGCGGGGGTTGATGTAACCAAAGAGCCGATCCCTGTATTGCCTACGGTGCATTATAATATGGGCGGCATTCCGACTAATTACTGGGGCGAGGTGCTGAACCCGACGGCGGATAACCACGATGCCATCCAGCCCGGGCTGATGGCCGTGGGCGAGGCAGGCTGTGCCTCTGTGCACGGGGCCAATCGGCTTGGCTCGAATTCGTTGATCGATCTGGTGGTGTTTGGCCGCGCGGCGGCGATCAAGGCGGGCGAGATTATTGATGCCGATGCGCCAAACCAGGCGTTTGACCAGGCTTCTGTTGAGGCTGCGATGGCGCGGTTTGACGATATCCGCCATGCGCGCGGCGCGGTGCCTACCGCCGAGCTGCGCCTGGAAATGCAAAAAACCATGCAAAATGATGCGGCCGTTTTCCGCACTTCCGAAAGCCTGAAAGAGGGCTGCGAGAAGATGGATAAGGTGGCGGCAAAAATGAACGATATCAGCGTCACCGACCGCTCTATGGTCTGGAACTCGGACCTGATGGAGACGCTGGAGCTGGGCAATCTGATGCCCAATGCGCTGGCGACTATCGTATCGGCAGAGGCTCGCAAGGAAAGCCGCGGCGCCCACGCCCATGAGGATTTTCCCGATCGCGACGATAAAAACTGGCGCAAGCACAGCCTTGCCACCGTCGGGGATGACTGGAAGGTTAATTTAAGCTATCGTGATGTTCATGTAACGCCGCTTACCCCTGAATCAGAGGGCGGGATCGAGATGAAACGCCTGGCCCCGAAAAAACGGGTGTATTAATAACGGAGCCTATTTTATGAAGCGATTATTTATCCTTTCAACGCTGGTAATTGCCGCCTGCACCCCGACCTATCAAACCATGAGCCGCGCCGATGCTGTGGCCGCTTGCCAAGCGCAGGCCGACGAGGCGGCGCAGGTGGTTTCGGGCAATGCCAGCGCGGGGGTGAATTCGCTCACGGGGCCGTCCTTTGGCCTTGGGCTGAGTATTAATCTAACGCCAAAACCGCGGGCGCAAACCTTTGATGCCTGTATGAATGAACTGGCCGCCAATGGCCAAATTGTGGAGGGGATGTAAATGAAACCGATAGCTATGGTATTGACCGCACTGGTCTTGGGGGCCTGCACCGTGAGCGGTGTTACCCTTGATCCGAACCGCTCCACCGCCTCGATCGCGCCGGATTATTTGCAGCTCACGCCGGATGAAGAAAACATCTGGGCCGGCATGACGGATATCCAGCGCGAGCGCGCGATTCTGTTTATCAATAATGGTGCGACCTTGATGTCGTCTCTCGGTTCGCAATAACGCAGATTTTAATGCCTGACGCCAACCGCGTAAAAGGGAAAAGACCATGGTAGAATTCACACTCCCGAAGAACTCGCGCATGAAAGCGGGCAAAATCTGGCCCAAGCCTGAAGGCAAAGATGTGCGCGCGGTAAAGATTTATCGCTTTGATCCGGATTCAGGGGACAACCCGCGCATCGATACCTATTATATCGATATCGCCGATTGCGGCCCGATGGTGCTGGACGCCCTGATCAAGATCAAAACCGAGATCGACCCGACGCTCAGCTTCCGCCGCTCTTGCCGCGAGGGGATTTGCGGCTCTTGCGCGATGAATATCGACGGGATCAACACGCTGGCCTGCCTGTATGGCCTGGATGAAATGAAGGGCGATGTGAAGATCTATCCGCTGCCCCATATGCCGGTGGTGAAAGACCTTATTCCGGATCTGACGCATTTTTACGCCCAGCATGCCTCCATCATGCCATGGCTGGAAACCAAAACCAACCGCCCCGCCAAAGAATGGAAGCAAAGCATCGAGGACCGTAAAAAGCTGGACGGGCTTTATGAATGTGTGATGTGTGCGAGCTGCTCTACCTCCTGCCCCAGCTATTGGTGGAATGGCGATCGCTATCTCGGGCCGGCGGCGCTATTGCATGCCTATCGCTGGATCATTGACAGCCGCGACGAGGCCACGGGAGAGCGGCTCGATGATCTTGAAGATCCTTTCAAGCTTTATCGCTGCCATACGATCATGAATTGCACCCGCTCCTGCCCCAAGGGTCTTAATCCGGCCAAGGCGATTGCCGAGGTGAAAAAGCTGATGATCGCGCGCAAGGTCTAGCCTGTGCCGGATCAGCCCTTTGCCGAAATAGAGCAGCGGCTTTCTGTGGCGGCTGACGGGAAATTCCGGGTGTTTGGCATTCGCCGAACCGGGCAGCACGCGATTATCAACTGGATATTGCGTAATTCCGGCCGTAAAGCCAGTGTGTTTCTGAATAGCTGCACCATGGGTCGCTCACCGGTGCGCACCTGCGGACAATCCGAGCTGAACGGCAGCCAATCCGGAAAAGCTCATGGGTTGCACAAGTCGCTTTCGGCCTATCTGGATCATTATCCCCGCCCGTTTTTGCTGATTTCGTATGAAGCGGGTTACAAAAGCGGCGAGGTCAGCCCGAATTTCGAGACTGCCGGGTTTGACCACGAGGTTTTGATTACGCGCAGCTTTGTCAATTGGCTGCCGTCATTCATCCGCTTGATGTGGCAGATTCACCAGCCAGCCAACGGGGAAGTGCTGGATATCAGCAACGGGATAATTTTTGAAATTTCGCGGTATAAGGCGCATTTGCAGGCAGCAATTGCCAGCGAGGCCACGGTGATTTGCTTTGATAAATGGGCGACCCTGCCGGAATATCGCATGTCCATGCTGAAAAATATGGGCTTGAACCCTGTGGACAATACGCTGGGCAAGGTCCAGTTCTATGGCCGTGGTTCATCTTTTTCCGGCCAGAGCCTGCCAGCCGACGAGCTGACGCTGACCCGGCGATGGGAAACCATGAGCGATGATTCTTACGCCAAACTATTTTTGCAATTGGCGCAGGCAGATGATGAATTCATGCAGGCGCTGGCATTGCTATACCCCGATAATCCACAGATTATTGCCGGATTACTGGCAGAAAATACCTAGGGTCAGAACCTGTGCATGTTGGCCGGTTTTGCCTCACCGCACCGGCTGCTTACGGAGAATCGGCCCAAGCATGCTGCATGCGGGGAAATATACCGAAACTCAAGACAGCCATCGCAAAAAAGGAAAACGCGGGCCGTAGCCCGCGCTTCAATGTGGTGCAGTCTAAGCTACTTGTTAACGGCTCGACCACGATTTCTGAATGAAGAAATCATAATCTTTCGAGCGGCATTGTCAAGCCCGTTGACACGCTTAACGCGAAGAGCCAAACTTGATTATCTAACGGGAGAATGATTATGCGCCTCGGACTCGATATCGGCACAAGTTCCATTGGACCTGTCACGGTTTAGTGCCGCTCCGAGTGCTCATTTAAGCGGCCTTTCGTTCGAAAGCCAAGGGACTTTTCCAGCCTAACGCGGAATGTCTGCGGCGCGGGTTATAGAAGCCATTTATGTA
>JALSHK010000109.1 GCA_026982275.1 Paracoccaceae bacterium
AAAGCGCTCGACCACCGGCCCTCTGTTGTTATAAAGCGCGGCATCCGAGCGCACATGCGGGATCGGGCTAACCGAAGGCACCGCGCTATTGCCGATGCTTCCCAGAATTTTCTGCGTTACAGAAAGGTTCAGGGCAAAAGCCCGGGATAGCCTATATTGCGCATTCGCCGCGATCAGGACATCGACTTCGCCAAGCCCCCCGACACCAAACAGATTAACGGGAATACTCGGGCTTAATCCCCAGGAAAATTTCGGATAGACATCCGGTGTCCACACCCCGTCACCGGCAATATTATTGGGGGCAGAGCCAAAACGGGTGGTAGCAAAGCTGTCTGGCCCGGCATTGGGGCGATCAACCTGCGCCTCCAGATCAGCGCGACTGATATCCATGGTCGTGGTCGGAAGGCCGTTGGCCATCAGGGTAATGCGGAAGGTCTCGACCGAGGGCGGGGTGGAGCCGGCGAGAATGCGCGCCAACCGGCCGACAGCCATGGGTTGGCGGGAATATTTGGTGTTGTCGATATAAAGCTCGACCACCGTGCCCGACACCCGCCCTTCCTGCACAATGATGCCATCCGCCGCCAGCGCCTCGGCCAGGATTTCCACCATTTTATCGCGCACCTGTGGCGAGGCGGCCCAGCTCACATCACGGCTATAATCCGCATGACGGGCATTGACCGGCGCTGGCCCTACCCCCAGATCTTGCGCGGTAATCGGCTGGTTCGGATTGCCGCTAATGCTGACCCTAAAGCCGAATTCGGAGCCGTAATTATAATAGGCCCCCAAGGAAATTCGCTGTCCAAGGCGATATTCGGCACCGAAATTGAACGGCGAATTGCGGGTAAAGCTGCCGAATTGCTGCTCGCCCAGATATGCATCCGAGGAATACTCGGCTTTCAGCGTCAGGTTCTTAATTGGCGTTTTCCATTCCAGCCCTCCGAAAAAGGCGGCACTGCCGGCAAACATCTGGCCAAAACCAAGGCTGTTATCCACCGCCGGCCGCACACCGTTTGAAAACAGGGGATTGGAGCTACCAAGCCGCCCCCAGCCCAGACCGCCGGTGATCCGCAGGTTTTCACCAATATTTTTGCTGGCAACGATATATTCCGAGGCTGTCGGCCCGTTGGACAGGAAATCCCTGAAGCCAACCGCAATCGACGGGCGGATGTCGCCCTCCTGCACCAGCCGGAATTTCAGATCGAGGGTGTTATCGGCAAAAGACTGGCCAAGCCCTGTCCAGTCATCCAGCGTAATGATGCGGGCCGCCACCTCCACATTGGGCAGAAGCTGGAAATTCAGCACCCCGCCCGAGCTGGTGCCATTGCCGATAAAGGACCAGCTGGTCTCGCCATCGGGTTGCATTTCGGCATTGGGCATATCGATAATGCCGATCGAGCCAAGGTTGCCAAAGCTCGGGGCAAAACCTTGCGCCATAGCCATCGGCGCCAAAGCAACCGACAACGCAAAGGGCGCAAAAACACGAACCATTCCAGACATAACACCCCTCACCGAATCTATTCGATCACAAACAAGCCCTTTTTTAACCTGTTTCGCGCCCCGTGGTAAGATGATTCGAATTCAGCGCGCGGTCTCTTGCGCAAGCAGGGCGCTCAGGCCGGCGGGATAGTCCGGATAGCGCAGCTTCACCCCCAGCTCGGATTTGATCCGCGCATTGCTGACCTTTTTGGATTCCGCATAAAAACTGCGCGCCATCGGGCTCAGGTCGGCGGTTTCGAAATCCAGCTCGGGCGGGAGCGGCAGGCCCAAAAGCCTGGCGGCATGGCCGATCACCGCCTGCGGCGGGGCGGGATTATCATCGCAGACATTATAGATCTGCCCCGCATTGGGCCTGGCTATGGATGCGGCAAGCGTTTGTGCGATATCCTCGACATGGATACGGCTAAACACCTGATTTTTCTTTATTATTCTGCGCGCCGTGCCATTCCTGACCTTGGCAAAAGGCCCGCGATCCGGCCCGTATATCCCCGCCAATCGGAAAATATGCACCGGCAAGCCATAGGTCTCATACAGCGCCATCCATTGCGCTTCAGCCTTCACGCGGTGATGTCCGCGCGTGGTCGCGGGGGTGAGCGGCGTGGTCTCGTCCACCCAGCCGCCGCCATGATCCCCATATACGCCAGTGGTAGAAAGATACCCCAGCCACGCGGGTTTTGAAGCCAGAATTTCCGCCTCCAGCCCCGCCAGAAAGGGATCACCGTTTTCATCAGGCGCGGCGGATACCAGCACATGGCTGGCCCATGCCAGCGTGGCAGAAATATCACAGCCCGGCCATTGAAGCAGCGAATCATCCGCCGGGTTGCGCGTGGTGCCGCGCACCTCCCAGCCCAGCGCCCGCATATGCTCGGCCACCACTTTTCCGGTATAGCCATAGCCCAGTATCAACAGCTTCATTTCAGCCTCTCCAATGCCCAGATCGCGGCGTCTTTTACCACATCATCCGCGTCGCTTACCAGCGGGCGCGCCGCCGCAGCCAGCGCCTTGTCGCCGGAATTCCCGATCGCATACAGCACATTGCGCACAAAGCGATCCCGCCCGATGCGCTTGATCGGCGAGCCGGCAAACACCTCGCGGAAATCACGGTCATCCAGCGCCACCAGATGCTCGAGCCTGGGGCAGCGCAGCTCGATACGCGCCCAGTAATTGGCATCGCGGGACACCTGCGCGAATTTATTCCACGGGCAGGCGGCGAGGCAATCATCACAGCCATAAATCCGGTTGCCCATTTTGGCCCGCAGGGCCGGGTCCACGGGGCCTTTTTGCTCGATCGTGAGGTAGGAAATACACTTGCGCGGATCCAGCCGATAGGGCGCGATAAAGGCATCGGTCGGGCAGCTATCAAGGCAGGCGCGGCAATTGCCGCAATGGTCCGGCTCGGGCGTATCCTTGGGCAGGTCCAGCGTGGTGAAGATCGCGCCAAGGAAAAACCAGCTGCCAAGGCCGCGGCTCACCACATTGCTATGCTTGCCCTGCCAGCCCAGCCCCGCCGCCTGCGCCAGCGGTTTTTCCATCACCGGCGCGGTATCGACAAACACCTTCACCTCGCACGGCTCTTGCGCAATCAGCCAGCGCGCCACCCGCTTCAGGCGTTTTTTCAGCGGATCGTGATAATCCTTGTTGCGGGCATAAACCGAGATATTGCCGCGATCCGGCATCGATAACAGCTTAAGCGGGTCCTCGTCCGGCCCATAATTTTCGGCCAGCATGATGACAGATTTCGCCTCGGGCCATAGCGCTGAAGGCGAGCCGCGCCATGCGCTGCGCTCTGCCATCCAGCCCATCTCCCCGTGCAGACCCGCCGCCAGAAATTCCTGCAAACGGTTTGCGGTTTGCGGCATGGCATCAGGGGCGCAAATTCCAATATCGGAAAACCCTTCGGCCAGCGCCTGCTCGCGCAGTTGCCCGGCCAGCGAAGGCATCAGAAATCCAGATCGGAATAATGATCCGGCGGCACCAACCCCG
>JALSHK010000110.1 GCA_026982275.1 Paracoccaceae bacterium
AAAGCGTGAGTTGGAGGAGGAGCCCGAGGCGGAGCTGGAGGAGCTGGCGGATATCTATCTTGCCCGTGGTCTGACGCCCGAGCTGGCGCGGGAGGTGGCGACCCGGCTCACCGAACATGACGCGCTCGAAGCCCATGCCCGCGACGAGCTTGGCATTACCGATCTTTCCAAAGCCCGCCCCGTGCAAGCGGCGCTGGCCTCGGCGGCCACCTTCTCGGCGGGGGCGGGGCTGCCCTTGGCGGCGGTAATATTCGCGCCGCTGGAGAGCATAATCTGGCTGACCACGGTGGCCTCGCTGCTGGTGCTGGGCACATTGGGCTTTGTTTCGGCCAAAGCGGGCGGCGCGCCGGTATTGCGCGCAGTGCTGCGGGTGGTGCTGTGGGGCATGGCGGCGATGGCGGCTACGGCGCTGGTCGGGCGGATATTCGGCGCGGTAATTGCCTGAGAGCGCCTGCAGGCAGGTCCGGATTGGGCCGGAAAATTTGTTGCCACATGCTTTAAGCACTGTAAACCGGATAAAGGACCGATTATAGTTTGGCAAAGCAAATACGAGGCAAGCATGACAAAAGCATTTATTTTCCCCGGCCAGGGGGCACAATCCATCGGCATGGGCAAGGCGCTGGCCGAGGCCTATCCGGCGGCCAGGGCGGTGTTTGACGAGGTGGACGAGGCGCTGGGTGAAAAGCTCTCGACGCTGATCTGGGAAGGCGATATCGCCGATCTGACTCTGACCAGAAACGCCCAGCCCGCCCTGATGGCGACCTCGCTGGCGGCAATGGCTGCGCTGAATGCCGAGGGGATTCCGGTCTCGGTTGCGGATTATGTTGCAGGACACTCTCTGGGCGAATATTCGGCGCTTTGCGCGGCGGGGGCGCTAACGCTATCCGATACCGCGCGGCTGCTGCGCATTCGCGGCACGGCGATGCAGGAGGCAACGCCGGTTGGTGTGGGCGCGATGGCGGCCATTCTGGGCCTTGATTTTGCCGCGGTTCAGGCCGTGGCCGCCGAGGCGGCGCAGGGCGATATTTGCACCGCAGCCAATGATAACGACCCCGGGCAGGTGGTGATCTCGGGTCATAAGGCGGCGGTGGAGCGCGCCGCTGAGCTGGCCAAGGCGGCCGGAGCCAAGCGGGCGGTGATGCTGCCGGTGAGCGCACCTTTCCATTGCAGCCTGATGCAGCCCGCCGCCGAGGCCATGGCCGAAGCGCTGAGCCATGTGGATATTAAAGCCCCAAACGTGCCGCTGGTGGCCAATGTCAGCGCCGGGGCGGTGAGCAGCCCGATGATGATCCGCAATTTGCTGGTGGATCAGGTGACCGGCTCTGTGCGCTGGCGGGAATCGGTTTTGTTTATGGCGTCCAAAGGGGTGGATCATATGCTGGAAATCGGGGCCGGCAAGGCGCTGAGCGGTATGGTGCGGCGGATCGATCGCTCGATTTCGGTCGAAAATGTGGGTGATCCGGATAGTATGGCAAAATTCTTGGCGGGCTGAATCCCGCCCTACATTAAGGAAATGATATGTTTGATTTGACTGGGAAAACGGCGCTGGTAACCGGCGCTTCGGGCGGCATTGGCGGCGCGATTGCCACGGCGCTGCACGGGGCGGGCGCAACCGTGGCGCTTTCGGGCACGCGGGTAGACCCGCTGAATGCGCTGGCCGCCGGGCTTGGAGAACGCGCTCATGTGGTGCCGTGTAATCTGGGCGACCGCGAGGCGGTAAAGGCCTTGCCCAAGGCGGCGATCGAGGCAATGGGGGGCTTGGATATTCTGGTGAACAATGCCGGTGTGACCAAGGACAATCTTTTTATGCGTCTCAAGGACGAGGAATGGGATCAGGTGCTGGAGATCAACCTGACCTCGACCATGATGCTGATGCGGGCGGTGATGCGGCCAATGATGAAGGCGCGCGCCGGGCGGATTATCAATATTTCCTCGATTGTGGGTGTTACCGGCAATCCCGGGCAGGCCAATTATGCCGCCTCCAAGGCCGGGGTGATCGGCATGGGGAAATCCGTGGCACAGGAGGTGGCGAGCCGCGGTATTACCGTGAATGCCATCGCGCCCGGCTTTATTACCACCGCGATGACCGATGCGCTTACCGATGAGCAAAAAACGGCTCTTCTGGCCGGTGTGCCGATGGGGCGGATGGGGACGTCTGACGAGATCGCCGCCGCCGCGCTATATCTGGCCAGTGACGAGGCCGGTTATGTGACGGGGCAAACCCTGCATGTGAATGGCGGCATGGCGATGTTTTAGGCCCATAAGCTGTGGCGGCAAGAATTTGCGCCGTCAGTGAAGAATTGCAATCTTCGCCCTTGAAGCCGGAAAAATACTTGCCAACTAGTCAGAGTGTGCTATAGCCCCCACAGGATTTACCGGAGGCGTTGCCTGGCGGGCGAATTTTGTTTTCTAACGGAAGATTTGGCGGCAGGCCGATGACGCCCTATAACCCGAGCGGCTTATCGCTCACTTGCAAAAGGATGAAACCATGAGCGACATTGCAGATCGCCTGAAAAAAATCGTTGTCGAGCACCTGAGTGTGGAAGAAGACAAAGTTGTCGAGGGTGCATCATTCATCGATGATCTGGGCGCGGACAGCCTTGATACCGTTGAGCTGGTTATGGCCTTTGAAGAAGAGTTCGGTATCGAGATTCCCGATGATGCGGCCGAGACCATCCAGTCTTTTGGCGATGCGGTAAACTACGTTACCAAAAACACCTGATTTTTTCGAAAATCCATGTTAAAGCAGCATCCAGCGCGGTTGGGTGCTGTTTTTTATTGGGAGAGGGAATTGAAAATCAAAGCAATCATCGGCGCATTGGCCATTTCCTTGGCGGCGGGCACCGGCGCGAAGGCACAGTTCATGACCGCGGCAGAGGTGCGCCCGATTCTGGATGCCACGCAGTCAAGCTGGGTGGCGGTGCGGGTATATGACGGGCAGGACCTGCTCTATTTCACCCATCTTCTGGCATTTCGCTGTGGTCTGGATGCGGTATTTTACGGTATTAACGGCGAGCCCCCGCGTGAGCGGCTGCCGCTGGAGCCTTGCTATGAGGGCACAGCCTCTCCAGGCGCCATGGATCCGGTGAATTACCCGCCCTATACCGCATTTCCGGCCGGTTCGGTGCATTCGGTAACTATCCTGATGAAATATGATGATGGCGGCAAGACCGAAGCCACCTTCCAGCGGGCGCAGATACAGATTCAATAACGCGGAATCCCTTGCTCTTGGGCCTGCGCATGGGGTAAACCTCTGGGAATGAAATCTAGCGGGGGCAGAAATATGCGTCGAGTTGTGGTTACCGGATTGGGGATGGTTTCTCCTTTGGCGGACGGAATTGAGGCGACATGGAGCCGGCTCTTGGCCGGAGAATCCGGGGCCGGACCGATCACCCGCTTTGACACTGGAATATTCAGCACCAGCTATGCTTGCGAGGTTCCTTTCGGTGATGGCAGCGAGGACAGCTTTAACCCTGATAAATACATGACGCCCAAAGAGCAGCGCAAGGTGGACACATTTATCATGTTTGCCATGGCCGCGGCGCAGCAAGCGGTAGAGGATTCCCGCTGGCAGCCCCAGGACGAGGAAGGCCGCGAGCGCACCGGCGTTATGATCGGCTCGGGCATTGGCGGCTTGGCGCTTATTGAAAAAACCACCCTGATGATGGCCGAAAAAGGCCCGCGCCGGGTGTCTCCGTTTTTTATTCCCGGCTCGCTGATCAATCTTTGCTCGGGGCAGGTTTCGATCCGCTACGGCTTCAAAGGGCCGAACCATGCGGTGGTGACGGCCTGTTCCACCGGCGCACATGCCATTGGCGATGCCGCAAGGCTGATTATGATGGATGATGCCGATGTGATGGTGGCTGGCGGTGCGGAAGCGGCGATTTGCGGCATCGGCATTGCCGGTTTCAATGCTGCCAAAGCGCTTTCCACCAAGCGCGCCGACGAGCCAAAGAAAGCGAGCCGCCCCTATGATCAGGATCGCGACGGCTTTGTGATGGGCGAAGGCGCGGGCATTGTGGTGCTGGAAGAGCTGGAACACGCCAAAGCGCGCGGCGCGACGATCTATGCCGAGGTGGTCGGTTATGGGCTTTCGGGCGATGCCTTTCATATCACCGCCCCGGCAGCGGATGGTGATGGCGGTTTTCGCTCGATGAAAGCCGCGCTGAAGCGGGCCGGGCTGGAGCCGGGCGATATTGATTATGTAAATGCGCACGGCACCTCGACCATGGCCGATGTGATCGAACTGGCGGCGGTTGAGCGGCTGCTGGGGCCGGATAGCGGGGCCACCATGTCTTCCACCAAATCCTCGATCGGGCATTTGCTCGGCGCGGCGGGCGCGGTCGAGGCGATTTTCTCCATTCTGGCGATTCGGGACCAAATCGCACCGCCAACCATCAATCTGGATAATCCGGTGGAAAGCAGGCTGGATCTGGCACCGAATAAGGCGGTA
>JALSHK010000111.1 GCA_026982275.1 Paracoccaceae bacterium
TCAGGATGCAATAGAAGCCGGATATGCCCGTCCGCTAGAACAGATATGGTCAGAATTTACCAGACAATATGATGGTAGGGTTATCGGCGTTGAATTTACCGGCAGGCGAACAAGCCCGCGATATAAATTCAAAACTATTTCACCATCCGGGCGGCTGGAAACTGTTGTTATATCCGCACAAACAGGCGACGTTATCCGGGTTTCGGGCTGCTGATGCGAATTCTGGTTGTCGAAGACGAGGCGTTAATCGCCGATGCTATCAGGCTCGGGCTGGAAGAGGCAGGCTTTGTTCCGGAGGTGGTCTCGGACGGTGAAACCGCGTGGTTTCAAGGGGGCACCGAAGATTATCTGGCGGCAGTGCTTGATATCGGGCTGCCCAAGCTGGACGGGCTGAGCGTTTTGCGCAATTGGCGGCAGGAAAAGGTCAACATGCCGGTAATTTTACTAACGGCAAAAGGAAGCTGGTCAGAGCGGGTGGACGGTATTGATGCCGGCGCGGATGACTATCTGGTAAAGCCGTTTCACATGGAAGAGCTGGTTGCGCGTTTGCGGGCGCTGATGCGCCGAACCGGTGCGGATCGCAGCCCCCATTTACAAGCCAAAGGGCTGATAATGGATACGCGGCGGATGAAAGTTAGCGTGAACGGTGCCAGAATCAATGTTACACCGCTGGAATTCCGACTGCTCAATTATCTGTTGCATAATAGGGGGCGGGTTGTTTCACAAGAAGAACTGGCCACCAATATTTATTATCAAGACCAAGAGCCGGACAGCAATGCGGTAGAGGTTCTGATTGGCCGATTACGGCGAAAGCTGAAAGAAAACATCATCGAAACCAGACGTGGTTTTGGCTATATAATCGACGAAGAGCCGGCTGAATCGGCATGAAAATTCATTCGCTAGCAATGCGGTTGATCTTGCTTGCTTGCCTGTCTATCGGCTTGGCGCTCAGCACAATCGCTTTCATTTTGAGCGGGCTTTTCAGCCAGTATTTCGAGGATCGGGTCTATAGCGAACTCGCCGCCCAGCTCGACCAGCTAACCGCAAACCTGACATTTATGGAAAATGGTGATCTTGAGATAGCACCGATGCTGGACCCGCGCTTTCAGGCCCCGTTTAGCGGTCTTTACTGGCAAGCGGTAAGGGAAGACCACCCAAAGGTTGTGTCGCGATCATTGTGGACCGGTAGTATAGATATACGAATAGATGCCCCTGCCGGTGAGCTGATCCGGTCAGCTCTGGTTTCGCCTCTGGGAGAGCCGCTTTTAGTCCTGGGCAGGGCGGTGAAAATAGGTGATGAAGCATCAGAATCCCTTGTGGAATTGACAGTGGCTGTAGATCAGTCTGAAGTTCAGCGAGCGGCAGCGAATTTCAGATCAACCATGATTTCCTGGTTGGGCATTATATTTTTTGGGTTGTTTGCAGCATCATGGGTGCAGGTAAAGCTGGGTTTGGCACCGCTGGAGGCTTTAAGAAAAAAGGTGGAACGGGTGAGAAGCGGAAAGGATTTCCGGCTGGAAGGAGATTTTCCGAGCGAAGTGCAGCCCTTGGCAAATGAGGTGAACGAGCTGCTGGATCTGCACGAAGTTACGCTTTCGCAAGCCAGAGAGCGGGCCAGCGATCTGGCGCATGGTCTGAAAACACCACTCACAATCATAAACACCATCGCGCATGATCTGCGCAAGAATGGCGAGCTTGATGCCGCGGCGGAAATTGACTCGCAGATCGCCTCGATGAACCATTTCATCGGTCGGGAATTGGCAAGGGTGAGGACGCGGACCGCCGGAACCAGCGTCAACATGGCCTATCCGGTGGCAGAGAAGATGCTGGAGGCGATCAAGCGGTTTCCACGGCGCAGGCCGCTGCTATGGGAGCTGGATATGCCCGCCGATTTCACTACGCCTTTTGACGAGCATGACCTGTCCGAATTGCTCGGCAACCTGCTGGACAACTCCAGAAAATGGGCAAAAACCAGGGTCAGGCTGGCCGCCGGCAAGCTGAAAACCGGGCGCAGCTATTTAAGCGTTGAGGATGACGGGGTTGGGGTGGAAAAATCCAATCTTCTAAGGCTGGGGCGGCGCGGGCAGCGGCTTGATCCATCGGCTCAGGGGAGCGGGTTGGGGCTGGCGATTTGCTCGGATCTGGCCGCGCATTATGGGGCGGAAATCCGGCTTCAGCGCTCGGAGCTTGGCGGGCTTAAGGTCACAATCATCTGGGGCTGACACTAATGATTCCCCTGCGCTCGTATCAGCGGGCGCAAGGGTTTTTGGCCAAGTTATCCATCAGGCGTGAATAGCCCCATCGCCGCATGCCAGCGCCGCCTCGCGCATGGCCTCGCTAAAGGTGGGGTGGGCGTGGCAGGTGCGGGCGATGTCTTCCGCTGAAGCGCCAAATTCCATCGCCACGCAAATCTCGTGGATCAGCTCGCCCGCCATCGGTCCCATCAGATGGCAGCCAAGAATGCGGTCGGTGTCTTTATCGGCCAGAATCTTCACAAACCCCTCGGAACCAAACACCGCCTTGGCGCGGCCATTGCCCATAAAGCTGAATTTTCCGACCTTATAGGCGCGGCCCTGCTCTTTCAGCTCGGCCTCGGTTTTGCCCACGCTAGCCACCTCGGGTGTGGTGTAGATCACCCCGGGGATGACATCATAATTTACATGCCCCGCTTGGCCGGCAATGCTTTCGGCCACAGCAATGCCCTCTTCCTCGGCCTTATGCGCCAGCATCGGGCCAGTGATTACATCGCCAATGGCATAAATGCCCTCGACATTGGTGCGTCGGTTGCCGTCGGTTTCCACCTGCCCGCGCGGGGATGTTTTGATGCCCATCTCTTCCAACCCGAGGCCTTCGGTAAACGGCTTGCGCCCCGTGGCCAGCAGCACCTTTTCGGCTTCCAGGCTGGCATCGCTATCATCCTTGCGCAGCTTATAATGCACGGTAGCCACGCCGTCCTTGGACTCTACGCGCTGCACGGCGGCCTTGAGCACAAACTTGATGCCCTGCTTTTTCAGGCTCCGTAGCAGGGTTTTCTGAATTTCAGCATCCATGCCCGGGGTAATGTGGTCAAGGAATTCAACTACTGTCACCTCGGCGCCGAGGCGGGCATAGACGCTGCCCATTTCAAGCCCGATTACGCCCGCGCCGATCACCACCAGCCGCTTGGGCACTTCGGTGAGCGCCAGCGCGCCGGTGGAATCAATCACCTTATCCTGATCCACCTCAACCCCCTTCAGCGGGGCCACTTCCGAGCCGGTGGCGATCACGATATTTTTGGCCTTATGCACCTCGCCGTCGACACTCACCTCGCCCTTGGCCGTGATTTTTCCCCAGCCGCGCAGGTAATCCACCTTGTTTTTCTTGAACAGAAACTCGATACCGTTGACATTGGCATCAATCACGGATTGCTTGTAATCCATCATCTTGCCCATATCGACGCTTACATTACCGCCCATCAGGCCCATTTTCTCAAAATTGGTATGGGCCTCGTGGTAGCTATGGGAGGCATGCAGCAAGGCTTTTGAGGGGATACACCCGACATTGAGGCAGGTGCCCCCAAGCGCCCCGCGCCCCTCTACACAAGCCGTTTTCAGCCCGAGCTGCGCGCAGCGAATAGCACACACATAGCCCCCCGGGCCGCCGCCGATGATAATTACGTCATACTCTGCCATTGGGATTTCCTTTCCCTATTGGCGGGGTCTAACCCCACCCTACAATTTCGTTTCGCCAATGGCGGGCTGTGAAGCCCGCCCTACAGGTCCATCAACAGCCGCTGCGGATCTTCCAGCGCTTCTTTCACCCGCACCAAGAAGGTTACAGCGCCTTTGCCATCAACTACACGGTGGTCATATGAGAGCGCCAGATACATCATCGGGCGGATCACGACTTCCCCATTGATCGCTACCGGGCGGTCCTGAATTTTGTGCATGCCCAGAATACCCGATTGTGGCGGGTTCAGAATGGGCGAAGACATCAGCGAGCCATAAACCCCGCCATTGGAAATGGTAAAGCTGCCACCCTGCATTTCCGCCATGGAAAGCTTGCCATTACGCGCCTTGCCGCCCAGCTCGCCGATTTTCTTCTCGATCTCGGCGAATGACATTTCATGCGCATCGTGAATTACCGGCACCACAAGCCCCGTAGGCGTGCCCGCGGCGACCCCCATATTCACGTAGTTTTTATAGACAATATCGGTGCCGTCGATCTCGGCATTCACCTCGGGCACCTCGTGCAGCGCATGCACGCAGGCCTTGGTGAAAAAGCTCATGAAGCCGAGCTTCACGCCGTGTTTCTTCAAAAACAGCTCTTTGTATTCCTTCCGCAGCGCCATGATCGCGCTCATATCCACCTCGTTATAGGTAGTCAGCATCGCGGCGGTATTCTGCGCTTCTTTCAAGCGGCGTGCGATGGTCTGGCGCAGACGG
>JALSHK010000112.1 GCA_026982275.1 Paracoccaceae bacterium
ATGCGCAGCCGGCATATCAAGTGGATCACAAATGCCAAAACAGACAAGGTTGAAGACGGCAAAATGCATGTGAGCGAAATCGCCATGGGGGGCGATGTGGTGGCCAGCCACGAGCTTGATTTCAATTTTTCGATGATGTTGCCGGCCTTTCGCGGCATTCCGGCGTTTATGGGGGTGGAAGGCCTGGTTAATCCGCGCGGGTTTATTACTGTAAACAAGCATCAGCATAATGAAAAATATCCCAATGTTTATGCGGTCGGGGTTTGCATTGCCATTGCGCCGCTGGAGGCTACAGCGGTGCCTGTGGGCGTTCCCAAAACCGGATTTATGATTGAATCGATGGTGGCGGCGGCGGCGGGCAATATCGGGCAGGCTCTGCGCGGGCAGGCCCCGACGCACGAGCCGACATGGAACGCGTTCTGCCTTGCGGATTTCGGTGACAAGGGTGTGGCCTTTCTGGCGCAGCCGCAAAATCCGCCGCGCAACAAGAACTGGGCGTCGGAAGGCAAATGGGTGCATTGGGCCAAGATCGGCTTCGAGAAGTACTTCATGCGCAAGATCCGCAAGGGACAATCCGAGCCTTTCTTTGAAAAATCGGTGATGAAAACCATCAGCATGACCCGTTTGAAAGAGTGAAATACGGCAAATGCCCGGAAAGGCCCGTGCGGTTTGCATGGGCCTTTTGCGTCTTGCACTATCCGCCTTGCCCTGCAGCTTGCGGGATATGGATGGCTGCTGATGCTTGACGCCCGGAGGATCACAGCCTAATCGTTTTGCAAAAAGGTTTTTATGCCCCAAGGCCCTATATTCAGATATCGCGAGCTGATCGCTGCAGGCGAGCTGCGCGATGATGCCGCCCAGCGACTGGCGATCGAAAAGCTCCAGCTTTTGCATCGGCGGCTGGAGGGGTATAACCCCGCCAGGCCCGGCCGCTTTGGCCTAGGGATGTTTGGCTGGGGGCGAGAGAATATCGAACAGGTCGATATTCAGGGGCTTTATCTTTACGGCGGGGTCGGGCGCGGCAAATCCATGCTGATGGACCTGTTTTTTGAAAGCGCGCCGGTGGCCAAAAAACGCCGTGTGCATTTTCATGCCTTTATGCAGGAGGTGCATGCGGGCATTGCCAAGGCCCGCAAGGCTTATCAAAAAGACCCGATAGAGCCGGTGGCCGAAAAAATCGCCGCAAAGGCCACGCTCCTGTGCTTTGACGAGCTGCAAATAGGCGATATCACCGATGCCATGATCGTTGGCCGCTTGTTTGACAAGCTTTTTGCGCGGGGGGTGGTGATTGTGGCTACCTCGAACCGGCATCCAGACGACCTGTACAAGGACGGGCTGAACCGGCAGCTTTTTGTGCCGTTTATCCAGCGGATCAAAGAGCGGCTGGAGGTTTTCCATTTAGCCAGCGATACCGATTACCGCCAAGGGCGCAGGCCCGGCGGCGAGGTGTATTTTTGCCCGCTTGACGCTAAGAGCCGCGCGCGGATGGATCAGGTCTGGCAGGCCTATGCACTGTGTAAGGGCCAGCCGCTTTCCCTGGTGGTGCAGGGGCGGGAGATCAAAATACCGCAGCATTGCGAGGGCGTGGGGCGGGCGCGGTTTTCCGAGCTGTGCGAGGTGGCTTACGGGCCTGCGGATTATCTGGCCATTGCCGCTGCCGTGGCGGTGTTGCTGCTTGACGATATCCCCGTGCTAAGCCGCGAGCAAGCCGGACCGGCCAAGCGTTTTGTGACCCTTGTGGATGCGCTTTACGAGGCCAGGGTGCGATTCATCTGCTCGGCGGCGGCCAGGCCCGAGCATTTGTTCGAGCAGGGCGACGGGGCTTTTGAATTTGCGCGCACAGCATCCAGATTGCGCGAGATGGCAAGCGAGGGCTGGCCAAGCGGATAGGGCAATCTGCATCCTGCCGGCTTTGGCTTGCGCTTGGCGCGCGAATTGTGGCACCTCTGGGAAGAAAAGCGGAGGAAAACCATGCGGAAAAATGTATTTGTTTTGGTGGCAGGGCTTGGGCTGGCGGGATGCGCCGGCCTGCCGGATGTGCAGAATGTCGATCGCCAGAACCGGGTGGTGGATATCGTGAATACCGGCGCGGCACCGCTTGAATTCTACGGGATGAATGCGGAACGCCCCCGGCTGTTTCGCACCCGCTTTGCCGGGCAGGTTTTGCCGGGCAATGACTATACTACGGTTAATTTTGATGATGGCAGCGGGGCGTGCTTGTTTGATCTGTTTGCTGGCGCAGATTCGGGGGCGTCAGCCAAAGCGGCGCGCTTTGACACCTGTAAAGAGGTGGTATGGGTGGTAACGCCGGAGATGCTTCAATGAGCGGGCTATCTGTTTGTGTTTATTGCGGCTCGCGGATGGGGGCGGATCCGGCATTTGCCGTTGCGGCGCCGGCTCGCTGGACGAGCTGTTCGAGGTGCTGACATGGCGCCAGCTTGGCTTGCATGAAAAGCCGGTATATTTGCTCAATATCAATGGGTATTGGCAGCCGCTTCTGGCCTTGATCGATCACATGATCCTATCCGAATTTGCAGATATAAGTTTTAGGGATATGCTTAGGGTTGAAGATTCGGTTGAGGGGCTGATCGGAGAAATCGAAAAATTTGCCGGCTAAACCTGGGATAAATCTCTTGCATATCTGGAAAATACTTGCCTGCCCTGCGGGGTTTCAGTCGGGTGTCTTATGCAATCTGCATCTGGAACCTTGACAAAATGTAACAGTGCTGCTCTTCTAACGGGAAGGGGAGATCAAAACTGTTATTGGCAGGTAGGATGAAAACACTACACAGACTGGGCATATCGGCAGGGGTGATATACGGTTTTTTTATAGCCGTTTTTGCAATGTCGGCCAGCGCCCAGACGGTAGTTTCTCCGGCTGACGTGATCATCACAGAATATAACAGCGTGGAGGATCCGCTAACGGACGAGCTTCCGGATGCCTTTCGCGGGCTGGATGTTTTTATCGACCGCAAGCTGGGGAATTGTGTGGCATGCCACACAAATTTCGATGTCGCGGCGATGCAGTTTCTTGGCGAAATAGGACCTAATCTTGACTGGATCGGAGACCGGCTTTCCGAGGGCGAAATTCGGGCTGTTCTTGTGGATGCAAAGATTGTCCTGGGTGACCAGACGGTGATGCCGGCCTTTTATACCGCGCGGCCGGGGTTTCGCACCCTTGAGAGCTTTCAGGGCAAAACCATTTTATCGGCCCTGCAAGTTGAAGATGTTGTGGCCTACCTGTCCTCTCTTTCACAAGAGACAGGTTTTGACGGGGTGGATTAGAGCGACGTTAAAATTAAAATGTTAAGATAGGGAGCAGAATGATGAAGGTCTTTCAGTCAAAAAAACTCATCGCAACCGCAGTGTTTGCCGCAATTTCAGCGGGCGCATCTGCCGAGCCGGTGACCCTGAACTCTCTGGACGGCACGCTCTCGATCACCGGTGATCTGGTTGAATATACCAATGAAACCTATGTAATCGCCTCCAATATCGGCAATTTGACTATCGCCACCGATGCGGTGACCTGCGCCGGAGATGCCTGTCCGAGCCTGATGCCGCGCTATTCCGAATTCACAATATCCGGCTCGCGCGAGCTGGGGCTGAACCTGATGCCGACCTTGCTGGACGGCTTTGCCGCCTCGCTGGAATTGAACCTGATCCAGCAAAGCGACGATAATGGAAATCTTCAGTATCTGATGACCGACGATAGCGACGCCGAAGTTGTGAAGATATCCTTTGTGATGCGCGGCTCCTCGAATGGCATGCGGGATTTGCTTCAGGGAAATGCCAGCCTCGCCCTGACCACACGCCCGGCAAGGCAGGCCGAGGCTGCGGCTTTCCAGCGGGCCGGAATGGGGAATATTCGCGAGGCGGGGAATGAAAGCATTCTGGCGCTGGACGGGCTTGTTGTGGTGACCTCTGCGCTCAATCGGGTCCGGATTATCCGCCATGCCGATCTGGCGCGGATCTTTTCCGGCGAGGTTTCCGACTGGGCGCAGTTGGGCGGGGTTCCCGGCCCGATCAACCTTTATGTCCGCCCCGAGAATTCGGGAACCGGCTCGGTATTTTCCCAGCTTCTCATGCGTCCGGCGCGGACCGGGTTCTCGCTTCGGGTCAATGTGATGGCCAGTGATGCAGAGGTGGCCGAAGCGGTGGCCGCGGATCCGGGCGGCATCGGCTTTACCAGCTATTCCAATAGCGGAAATGCGGTTTCGGTTTCCATTCTGGGCGAATGTGGCATCCAGTCTCCGGCCTCGGCCTTTACCATCCAGGCGGAAGAATACCCGTATTCGCGGCGCATGTATCTTTATCAGGTGAGGCAAAACGTGCCGCCGATGGTGGCGTTGTTCTTGGAG
>JALSHK010000113.1 GCA_026982275.1 Paracoccaceae bacterium
CGCGGGTGACGACCATGTCTTTCAGGATCGGGTTGGTCATGGGTTGGCATTCTTGTGTCAGGTTTTCGCGCGGCGGGCCGAAAATGCCCATGAGGTAACTGGAGGAAGAATTGGTCAGGCCGGCATTGACATTGCGGCGATCCGCGATCAGCACCACCTGCGCAAAAATATCGGCCAGCCCGTCCGAGGCGGCCGGTGTTTCGGAATAGGTTGTGGTCTGGGCGGCAGCGCCGCGCTGGTCCAGCAGCGCCACCTGCTGTTGCAGGTTATTGAAATCAATAGTCAGTGCGGTCAGCTTTTCCTGCAAGGATTCCATCTGCTGGGCATCGGCAAATTTGCTGGTGGTGAAAAACAGCATATTCGCCAGATACCAGCCCGCAGGCGCTAAAAGGATGGCAATAGCCAGTAGAATATTTGCCAGTTTCATAGAGGACCTCTTGATCAACCCGGAAAATACTAGGGCATTTCCGATGGCGAGTCGATCATGAATGCTATCATTTCCTGCGGCGGGTTCTATCTGTCAGGCATTTGTCTATTTTAAGACAATTGAAGGAAACTACTGTAATTGCTTCACGAATAATTGTTGCCGGAGAAAAAATTTGCGCCTAGGATGAGGTAGACTGGTAATAAAACAGCTCGCCCCGGCAGAGCTGCGCCAATTGGGGGAAATATGGAGATCGAGGTCGAAGCTCTACTGGAGGCATTTGAAGGCGATACCGCATGTGGTGACGATCTTGAATATGATCCCGATTTTATCGAGCTTGAAAATATTTCAAAGCCCAAGGACGAACAGCAGGTCGGCGATGCGGTGCTTGCAGGCGAGGAGGTTGATTTCCCCCGGGTTGCATCCATGGCGCTGGGGATTCTGGCGCGCAGCAAAGATCTGCGCGCGGCGGTATTTCTGGCCGAGGCCAGCCTGCACACCGAAGGTTTTGTCGCATTCGAGCGTGTGGTTGCCTATATTCGCGGCGCGCTGGAGCAATATTGGGATTGTGTGCATCCCGAGCTGGACGAAGACGATGATAACGACCCTACCATGCGGGTAAATTCGCTGGCTGGGCTTGCCGATACCAATACCG
The DNA here is from genome assembly GCA_026982275.1 of Paracoccaceae bacterium. GTDB lineage: Bacteria > Pseudomonadota > Alphaproteobacteria > Rhodobacterales > Rhodobacteraceae > UBA3077. The sequence continues at coordinate 1,080 of JALSHK010000113.1, forward strand.
TTTTGCGCGCCGTGCGCCGCGCCGCGCTCACCGATAGCCGCGCGATGGGCCGGTTTTCGCTGCGCGATATTTCAATCGCCGACGGGGAAATCTCTCCCGGCGAGGGCGAAAATCCGATTGATCATGCCACCATTTCTGCCGCATTCCAGGATACAGATCCCGAAACCATGGCCGCGATTCGCGAGGCTCTGGATAGTGCGCGCGAGCATGTTAAGGCTATTTCAGCGGTTTTTGATGATAAAATAGGCACGATGGGACCGGATCTTTCCGAGCTGGATTCGGCGCTGTTCAAGGCGCAGAAAGCCATTTCCAGCGTGCTTGGTGCGGCCGGGGACGATGAAGCGGAGGAGTCCGAAGCGCCAGCCATGGAGGCTGCGGGCGATGCCGCGATATCCGCACCGGTCTCGGGCGCGATCCAGACCCGCGATGACGTTACGCGGATGATCGACAAAATATGCGAATATTACGCCCGGAACGAGCCTTCCAGCCCGGTGCCGATCCTGCTGCAACGGGCACGGCGCTTGGTGGCGGCGGATTTTGTTACCATCATGAAAGATATGGCCTCGGACGGGATGAATCAGGTTCGCACCATTGGCGGGCTGGAAGACGATAACGGGTATTAATTTAAGCGGGGGATGCCTCGGGAATCAGAAAGGAAGTAAAAAATATGGCTAGCAGTCAGAAATTTATCGCCAGAAATCGCGCGCCGCGCGTTCAGATAGAATATGATGTGGAGCTTTACGGGGCCTCCAAAAAGGTGCAGCTGCCGTTTGTGATGGGGGTTATGTCTGATCTTTCCGGCAAGTCCGAAGAGCCGCTGCCTTCGGTGGCGGATCGAAAATTCCTTGAAATCGATATTGATAATTTTGACAGCCGGATGAAATCCATGAAGCCGCGCGCGGCCTTTACCGTGCCCAACACCCTGACCGGCGAAGGCAATATGGCAGTGGATATCACCTTTGAAAGCATGGATGATTTCAGCCCGGCCGCAATTGCCCGAAAGGTGGAGCCGTTGCGCAAGCTGCTGGAAGCCCGCACCCAGCTTTCCAACCTGATGACCTATATGGATGGCAAAACCGGCGCCGAGGATCTGATGGCCAAGATCACGCAGGATCCGGCCTTGCTGAAGGCCCTGGCCTCCACACCCAAACCCAAATCCGATGAAGGGGAGGCAGAATAATGGCGGAAATGGAACAGGAAACCCAGGCCGGCGAAAGCATTTTTGCCAATGATGATTTTGCCAATCTGCTACAAAAGGAATTCAAGCCCAAATCCGATACCGCCAAAACGGCTGTTGAGGAAGCGGTAAAAACCCTTGCCGAGCAGGCCTTGGCCAATACCGATCTGGTATCGGATGACGCCTTGCGCACCATCGAGGGCATCATTGCCGAGATCGACAAGACCCTGACCGCGCAAGTCAATGAAATCCTGCATAACGAGGAATTCCAGAAGCTTGAGAGCGCATGGCGCGGCTTGTCATACCTTGTGAACAACACCGAGACCGACGAGCAGCTCAAAATCCGTGTATTGAACATCTCGAAGAAAGACCTGTCAAAAACCATGCGCAAATTCAAGGGCACGGCATGGGACCAGTCTCCGATTTTCAAGAAGCTTTACGAGGAAGAATACGGCCAGTTTGGTGGCGAGCCTTATGGCTGTCTGGTGGGCGATTATCATTTTGACCACTCCCCGCCCGATGTCGAGCTTCTGGGGGAGATGTCCAAGGTGGCGGCTGCCTCGCATGCGCCTTTCATCACCGGCGGCAGCCCGACCCTGATGCAGATGGATAGCTGGAACGAACTGGCCAATCCGCGCGATCTGACCAAGATTTTCTCGACCCCGGAATATGCCGCCTGGCGCTCGCTTCGTGAAAGTCAGGACAGCCAGTATCTGGCGCTGGCCATGCCGCGCTTTCTGGGCCGGCACCCATATGGGGCCAAAACCGATCCGGTGGAGGAATTTGCCTTTGAAGAAGATACCGAAGGCGCGGATAGCGGCAAGTATAGCTGGGTAAATGCGGCTTATGGCATGGCGACCAACATCACCAAAAGCTTCAAGCAATATGGCTGGTGCACCCGCATTCGGGGCATTGAATCCGGTGGTGCGGTCGAGGGTCTTCCAACCCATAGCTTCCCCTCCGATGATGGCGGGGTGGACATGAAATGCCCGACCGAGATCGCCATTTCGGACCGGCGCGAGGCCGAGCTGGCCAATAACGGCCTGATGCCGCTTATTCATCGCAAAAATTCGGATATGGCGGCCTTTATCGGCGCGCAAAGCCTGCATAAACCCGCCGAATATGATGATCCGGACGCAACCGCAAACGCGAATCTGGGCGCAAGATTGCCCTATTTATTTGCGACCTGCCGTTTCGCACACTATTTGAAATGTATCGTAAGAGACAAGTTGGGCTCGTTTAAGGAGCGCGACGATATGCAACGCTGGTTGCAGGAATGGATTGACGATTACGTGGATTTCAATGCCGACATTTCGTCGGAAGAGGTGAAGGCCCAAAAACCGCTGGCCGCCGCTGAGGTGGTCGTCGAAGAGATCGAGGGCAACCCCGGGTATTACTCTTCGAAGTTTTTCCTTCGCCCGCATTACCAGCTTGAAGGGCTGTCTGTTTCGTTACGATTGGTATCGAAACTGCCCTCCGAGAAGAAATAGGTAATATAATATCGCTTCGGGGGGTGCGCCTCCCGCGGCCCGACTCACTATAATTAGAGACACCATGAATAGGAGAGAACCATGGCCTTTGACGCATTTATGTATTTCACCGCTTCGGCAGACGCAGAGAAAGTTCCGGGGGAGACCCTCGACGCGGCGATGATCAAGGACGGCAAGGCCGCGTGGGAGCTGTTGAGCTTCACCATTGGCGCGGAAAACAACATCAATATCGGCTCGGCAACGGGCGGGGGCGGGGCCGGCAAGGCTACGTTCAAGGAATTCAGCTTCACCAAAAAAACCGATCTCGGCTCGCCCGGTCTGTTTCAGCAGTTGGTAACCGGCCGTCATTTTGACGAAGCGGTGGTAGAGCTGCGCCGCTCAGGCGGGTCCGAAACCGATTCCGGCGCGACCTTCATGAAATTCCATTTCAAGTTGGTCATGGTCCAGGATATCGAATGGTCCGGCTCGGATGGCGATGATGTCTGCGAAGAAAGCATCACCATGCAATACGGCGCGATGAAGATCGAATACACCGCGCAAGATGCGACCGGAAAAATGGTTACCAAGAAAAAAGCCGAG
>JALSHK010000114.1 GCA_026982275.1 Paracoccaceae bacterium
CAGGGCGCAAGACTTGATCGGAAAGCCTGCCTTTCGCGGGCCTGTCCAAACCCTTGTGATCGTGCTATATCGGAGCGACCCACCCTTGCACACGAAAAGATCATGATCCTGCGTCCGTTCTTCATCCCTCTGGCAAAGGCAATCGGCATGCTGAAGCTTGGCCTGTTCTTCAGCCTGATCGCCAAGCCCGCATGGGCTTGCAAGCTGGCATTGATCCTGACGATGGATGTATCCACTTCGATTGACGGTGGTGAATATACCTTTCAGCGCGACGGCCTTGCGGATGCCTTGCTCGATACCGGAGTGATGTCTGTGCTGGTCAATGACCGGGTGGCGCTGATGGTGGTGCAGTGGTCGGGCGCAAACCAGCAAACGGTGGCGATCCCGTGGCAGCGCATGCGCAGTCAGGGGGATGTGCAGGCGTTTTCCAATTGGGTCCGCTCGATGCGGCGCGCGTTTGTGAACTCGAATACCGCGGTGGGCAATGCCATATCCTTTTCCATAGAGCAATTTCGGGATGCGGGAGATTGCGCGCGCAGGGTGATTGATGTGTCTGGCGACGGGGCCAGCAACTCCGGGGTCGAAACCTCCAGCCAAAGCCGCCGTGCCGCCAGACAAGGGATCGAGATCAACGGAGTGGCGATTGATATTATGGGCAATGCCGTGTCGGAATATTACCGCCGCTATGTTGCCACCCCGGGAGGTTTTGTGATGACGGCTACCGGTTTTTCGGATTATCCCCGCACCATCCGCGCGAAGCTACTGCGGGAGCTGGTGCGCCCGGGCTCTTGATCCAGCGCAAAGACAAGCCCCGACTGCGCGCCTATGGCAGGCCAAGCCATACGGAAATCGCCATGAAAACCACATCCCGACAGCGCCGCGCCTATCAGGGGCCGACAATTTTGAGCCTCGGCTTTCGGCCGTTTTTCTTTGGTGCGGGTCTATGGGCGCTGGTTGCCATGGTTCTTTGGGTGGTGGTTCTGGCCACTGGATGGGATATTCCCGGCCGCTTCAGCGGGGTTGACTGGCATTTGCACGAATTTGTATTTGGCTATAGCTCCGCCGTGATCGCCGGTTTTTTGCTGACCGCTGTGCCCAACTGGACAGGCCGGATGCCGGTCATGGGCTGGCCCGTGGCCGCGCTGGCGGGGTTGTGGCTGGCGGGGCGGGCGACCTTGCTGTTTTCGCTTTACCTGCCGCCACTGGTGGCGCCTGTCATGGATTTGTCTTTCATCGCCGCTCTGGCCGTTATTATAGCGCGCGAGATCATCGCGGGTAAAAACCGGCGCAACCTCAAGGTGCTTGTCCTTCTGATTCTCATCGGCCTTGCCAACGGTCTTTTCCACTACGAGGCCTATACCGGCACCGGTTATGACGGCTACGGCATTCGTGCGGGGGTGGCCCTTGTCATCATGCTGATCATGGTGGTGGGTGGCCGCATTATCCCGAGCTTTACCCGCAACTGGCTGATGCGACAGCCCATGGGCCGCCTGCCTGTCCCGATGGGCGGTTTTGATAATGCCACCATGATGCTCAGCGGCTTTGCGCTGATGTTATGGGTGGCCTTCCCGGAAAGCATGGCCACCCGCCCCGTGGCGGCGCTGGCAGGCATGCTCAACCTTGTCCGCCTTTCACGCTGGGCCGGTGATCGCAGCTTCAGGGAGCCACTCCTCGCCATTCTGCATATCGGGTTTTTCTTTGTTCCCTATGGATTCCTGACCATCGCCGCCGGTGATTTTCTGCCCGGCTGGTTTCGCGCTTCGCAAATCCCGCATGCATGGACAGCAGGGGCGATCGGGCTGATGACGCTGGCCATGCTTACCCGCACCAGCCTTGGCCATTCAGGGCGCCCGCTTAAGGCTACCAAAACCGTGACCGCGATTTATGCCTTGGTGCTGCTCGGGGTGCTGACCCGCATTGCGGGCGAATTCCTTCCCGATATCGCATGGCTGCTGCACGCGGCCGCCACTTTCTGGATTTTGGGCTTCGGCGTGTTTTCGGCATACTTCATTCCGGTATTCTTCAAGCCCCGCGTGCAAAAAACGCCAAACCTGCGGTAGTTTACAGAATCGTTTCTGCACGCTAATATGCGGCATGACAATTTTTCGCTTATCCGCCCTCTTTGCCTTGCTTGGTTTGGTTGCGCCCGCCTTTGCCCAACCTGCCCCGCAATATGACCGCGCACAGCTTGCGGTGGGCGTGGCCTATTCCTGGGAAAGCCGTGACGGAATGTCCAGGGCTGTAAATCTGGGCCTTGTCGACGGGGTTTATCATTTTCGCGTCACGGACCGTGCGGCCAATGGCGACGAGACCGAAACCGTTTTCGGCACGAATCAGAAAGGGCAGCTTTTGTGGAGCGATTTGGGCGGAGATATAATCTCCTACCAGCCCCATGATTGCTCTTTCGCCACGACAAGCTGTGTGTCCGAACTCTTCAGAGATGGTGTTTCTATCGGTTTCACTACTACCACGGCCTATTATACCGACGGTATCTGGACCCATATCGTGGAAACACGGCTGCAAGGGCTGCCGGAATATACTTCCTATATTTGCGGGATATACGATCAGGATTCCATCATTCAGGCGCTATATGCGATTGATAGCGATTCAGACGTGCCTTATTGGCTGAGGATCACATCCGGCCCCGATGCCGGCCGATCCCGCGAAATGCTGTCACGGGTCACAGAGGCTTGCCAAAAGATCTGAGCCATTTCCTGCCCCCCCTTTTCAATCGCTATCAAAGCCCCTATATATAGGGTGTTCCTTTTGGGGACTATGGTGATAAACGCGCATGTAATAGACGGATCGGACCCGGGGGCGGTACCCGGCGACTCCACCAGATATCCTTTCATTTGAAGGATCACGGGGTCGAAACAGGATCGACGGACGTTCAAAGATGTCAGCTTTCACTCGGCGGACTGCCACCGTATCGGCGTAAAATGTACAATTGCAAATGACAATCGTGCTCCGGTAGCTCTCGCAGCGTAAGCTGTGCGAAACACCGAAACCTAACTCCAGCCGGATAGCTCCGGCTGGCGGGGTCCGGAGGTACCTGGCAACAGAAACCTCCACTACCACAAGGGTCATATTTTGCGTAAAATCCTTTTTTCCCTGTTTTTTTTTGCGCCTGCCGCCCTTGCGCAGGAATTTGATCTAAGCCGCATGCCTAAAGACTATTCGTTCGTTTCCATAGAGGAAGAAGGCCGCCTTGCTCTGGTCTTTGTGCGCAGGGATGGCGCTGAATACGTTTTTGAGCAGACGCTAACCTATTTTGACGGGCGGATTGATCGCGCTGTTATTCGGGTAAACAACGCCAGCCAAACCACTTTTGTAGCCTTTGGCGACGAAAAAAGCACCTTCACCCCGCATGATTGCGCGCCCTCCATTGGCACCTGCTATTACGTTTGGAACGATATTGATGGCGCGATGAATATCAAAACAGAGACCCGGCTGGTGGGCGATATCCGGATAAAAGATGAATATTCCCGGGATGGTGAAGATTGGCTATTCTGGAATCGCGAATGCACGATTTTTGATGAATACGGATTTTGGATAGATTACGTGCGCACCTATTGGAACGGCGAAACCGAAGCCGGGTATCGCGAGCGATCCACCCCTGACCGGATAAGTGAACTTTGGCGTATTTGCGATCCGGCGGCGGCAGTTTCCTGATTGCAATTCTCCGGATAATAAGCCAGAAAGCCGGCGTGGTCCCGTGGCTCAACTGGATAGAGCAGCCCCCTCCTAAGGGGCAGGTTGCAGGTTCGAATCCCGCCGGGATCACCAGAATTCCGTAGTTTCAGGGCGCATCCAGCCTAACTAGATTCGTGAATTCAATTGGATTTACCCTATTCATTCCGCCAGACCGCTTGGATGAAGCCCGCTGGCACCGCTATAATCCGCCCCCGACACGCAAAATGCTACCGGTGGCATAGCTTGCTTTATCAGACCCAAGCCAAAGTATGGCTTCGGCAATCTCTTCGGGCGTGGCCACGCGGCCCAGCGCCGAAGTGGCTGCGACCATGGCGGGGCGATCCGGATTGCCGCCCCCTAGGGTATGCACATCGGTATCCGCCGTGCCGGCCTGCACCGAATTAACCCTTATGCCCTCGCGCCCCACCTCGCGGGCGAGACCAATGGTAAAACTGTCAATCGCACCTTTGGTCGAGGCATAATGCACATATTCCCCCGCGCTGCCGATGGTGGCCGCGATGGAGGAAAGATTAACGATATTGCCGCCAACGCCCCCGTGCTTGGTGGACATACGCCGCACCGCTTGCTGGGCGCAGTAAAACGAGCCAAATACATTCAC
>JALSHK010000115.1 GCA_026982275.1 Paracoccaceae bacterium
GTAGTAAATCCTGCATTGGCAACTCCCCATAAATAGAGTCGGTTATACCATGAAAAGATGGTGTATACTGCCGTCATGCAGTAAAACAAAACCGGTTTATCTCCAGCGGTCGGATATATTATCCAGCACCTTACCCGCTTCAAAAGTATTGATCGGCGCATTCTGCACACGATTGAAATTTTCTTCCGGATCGTAAAGATCGATACCCAGATTGAGGTTTTCGGGTGTGAGCAGCCCCATGGCTGCCAGCAAGCTGTAGGCGGCAATGCGCTCGTCATGCATGGCGGTAATCAGGCTGTTTTGCGCGGTCAGGACTTCTTGCTTGGCATTCAATGTGTCAAGAAGGGTCCGCGCGCCAAGATTGGCCTCTTCTGTAATACCGTCAAAAGCGAATTGCGCGGCTTCGATCTGTAAGCGGGTGGCGGCAATAGAAGCCCGGGCAATGCGAAGCTGAAACCATGCAGATGCCACCTGCTGGCGCACTTGCGCACGGGTGTTGGAGGTGTCGGCCATGCGCCGCTCCAGCTCCGCGCCAGCCTGGCGCACTGTAGCGGAAAGCGCACCACCGGTATAGATCGGCTGGCTGAGCGTCACCCCGATGCTGGAACTATCCCGTGGCGCAAGTATGCCATCACCGCGATAACCAACAGAAGCATTGGCAGAAATAGAAGGCAGGCGGGCGCTTTCAGCCCGGCGCAAATCAATAAGCGCCACCTTTTCGGAAAGATGCGCGGCGCGCATCAGCGGATGGGTGCGAAGCGCGATTTCTTCCACTGCCGCTTGCGATCCCGGCAAATCAGGCAGGCGTGGTGGATAGGCCAGATTAACCGGCGCCACCCCGACCACAGCGAGATAGTTTTCAGAAGAAATCGCCAGCGCGCCACGATTGGCCGCCAGCACGGCCTGAGCAGCCGCCAGCCGTGCTTTGGTCTGGGAAACCTCGGTGCGGGTAACGGCACCCACCGCAAAACGATCTTCTGCCGCCTGCACCTGCTGCTTCAGGACCTCGACATTATTCACCGCAAGCTCAACGATTTGCCGATCCCGCCTTACGGTCAAAAATGCAGTCGCCGCACTCAGCATTACTGATTGTTCGATATTTCTCAAGCTCTGGCGCGCGGCCAGCACCGCCGTCTTGGCCGCATCAACCGCCATTTGCGATCGCCCACCGTCAAAAAGCGTAAGCGTTGCGTTCAGGCTCAAAGAATAGGATTCTGTTTGCGCACCCTCAAAGGCAGGTGAATTGGTATAATTGGCTGCACCTTGCATCACCAGCTGCGGCCGCCGGCCCGCACGGGCCAGGGCCACGGTTTCATCGGTGCCGCGAAGCGCGGCGCGATTGAGGATCAGTGTCGGGTTGGTTTCATAGGCCAGCCGCATGGCATCCACCAACGTGTCTGCGCTCGCGGGCATGGCAAAAGCCAGTATCGCCGCCGAAACTCTAATAATTCTGTTTAAGCGCTGCTTCATACCGATTCTCCGATTCTTGTCACCGGACAAAGCTAATCGGTATAGCGGCGGGCGCAAGGCCCGAATGGCTAAAACGCAAAGATCGACTGTTTTTCAAAGCCCGGCAGCAGCGGCGCGGTAGCATCGAAAGACCAGCGCCAATCCATGCCCTGCCCGGTTTTAAGCCCGATCATGCAGCGGCCAAGCGGGCCCTCCATTATGATCGCCGCCATTCGCCCGCCGGTTTTGAGCTGCCGGATCAGGGAATCAGGCACCTCGCCCACACCGCCCTCGATCAAAATCACATCATAAGGGCCATGTTTGGGTGCGCCCTGCGCCAGATCTGCGATCTCGACCATGGCGTTATATACGTCATGATCCGCCAGCCGGGTTTCAGCTTCTTTCGCCATGGTCTCGTCGCTTTCGACCGCCACGACAGCCTCGGCCAGATGCGCCACCAGTGCGGTAGACAGCCCAAGCCCCGCGCCCACATCCAGAACCAGCTCATCGGGCTGGATCGCAAGGGCATCCAGCATTTTCGCCATCACCCGCGCATCCAGCACCACCCTGCCCTCTCCGAGCGGCAGATGATCGCCGATATAGGCCACCTCACGCAGTGCTTCGGGGACATAGTCTTCGCGCGGCACATTCAGCATCGCTTCGATCACCGGATACAGGGTCACATCGGAGGGGCGAACCTGCCCGTCCACCATGGCTTCACGCACCGTCGAGAAATCAGTCATTGAGTCGTGCCTTTTTGCTGCCTGTTTGCCCCCTTTTGCCACAGCCCCTCTTCAGGAGCAACCACACAATGGGAGTCTCGCTTCGCTCAACCCGCGCCGCGCTTTGCCCTTGCACCATGATTGCAGTGCGGCGCGTATGCAGCCCTTCCAAAATCACCACACCAGCCGCGCCGCCATAGCGTCGCACACGCATTTTTCCGGCAGGAAAAAGCCGCCCGCAGGGCGCATGGGCGGGCCAGGTCAGCCCGCGCAGCAGGAAAGCTTGCTCACATCCTTCTCGAAGGTTTGCGCCGCCAGCTTCAGGCCCTCAACCGTCGTTAGATAGGGAAAAATCATCGCGCCAAGATCATCATAGGTCATGCCCATTTTCAGCGCCATCGCGGCAGTCTGGATGCTATCCGCCCCCTCGGGCGCTACAATATGCGCCCCGAGAAGCTTTTTGCTTTCCTTTTCAGCCACCAGCTTGATCACGCCTCGCATATCCCTCGCAGCCAAGGCCCGCGGCACATGCTCTAGCCCCAGCACAGAGGTAACCACCGTTATTCCCTGCGCTTCGGCCTCGGCCTGTGTCAGCCCGACGCTGGCAACCTGCGGATCGCTGAACACCACTCCGGGCATGGTGGAGTTATCATATTCCGGCGCGCAACAATCCCCCGTGGCGCGAAGCGCTGCCAGCCTGGCCCCGTAAGCCGCCATATAGACAAACGGGTCCCGCCCCGTTACATCACCCGCCGCAAATACCCCCTCGCGGCTGGTTTCCATCTTGTTATTCACCAGTATCGCGCCGCGCCTATCCGTCTTTATCCCCGCTGCCGCAAGGTTCAGACCCTCCGAATTGGGCGCGCGCCCGGTGGCCAGCATCAGGCGCCCGGCGCGGATATCAACCGCCTTGCCGCCTTGGCGCGCGCGCAGGATCACCTCTGCGTCAGCTTGCGCCAGGCTGTCGTAACTCAAGCCGCTCAAAACGCTTATGCCCTCCGCTTCAAACGCCCCGGTCAAGGCCGCGCTCACCTCCGGCTCGGCTTTTGGCAACAGCCCATGGCGAGTTACCATCGTTACCTTACATCCGGCGCGGGCAAAAATCTGCGCGATCTCCACCCCGATATACCCACCTCCCATAATCATCAATGACGCAGGCCGAACCGGTAATTGCAGCGCCGAGGTGCTATCCAGCCAGTCTACCCCGGCTATGCCATCGATATCCGGCACGCTCGGGGATAAGCCGGTGGCGATGATCACCTTATCCGCTTTTATCAGCCGGCCATCCACCATCAGGCCACCATCGGCCCGGAATTCCGCCTTGCCGGGCATATATTCCACCAAAGGGTAATTCGGCAGCACCGCCTCGTATTTCGCCCCGCGAAGCTCGTCTACCAGAGCCTGCTTTTGCGCCACGATCGCAGCCCAATCCACCACCTGCGCCGAGGCCTCAACCCCGTCAAAACGGCGCGACGCTTTGGCTGCACGGGTAATTTCCACCGCACGAATCATGGCCTTGCTTGGCACACATCCGACATTCACACAGGTGCCGCCGATGGTGCCATAGCCGATCAACACCACATTTGCCCCACGATCCGCCGCTGTGATCGCCGCTGAAAATCCGGCAGACCCTGCCCCGATCACGGCCAGATCATAGCCGGGCTTTCTGGCACGATCAGGCATGTCCTTTATCCTCCGCAGCGCATACACAGCTTTCGCCCGATTTAAGCCGCTGGTGCCGCTTCCACAGGGCATAAGCCGTGAGCAGGATGAAAACCCCAAGCGCCGGAAACAACACATAATCCAGATAGCCAATGATCGCCGAAAGCCCTACCCCCGCCACGATCAGCACCAGAAAAGGCGTAAAACAACAAAGCGACATAAAGCCGGTGCCGATAATACCGGCTTTCAGTAGCTTCTTGTCATCCATGATCAGCTGCCCCCCTCAAGCAAGGGGGAGGTGATCACGGTGCTTTCATAGCCAACACTCAGAGTGGCAAAAGTGATATCGTCGATCGAAGTCAGCTCGTCATCAAACTGAATAGCCCCTAGATTTGTAGACACCTTCTTCCCTAAAAATGAGGCAAGGAGGCCATTATGGGAAAAGCGAATTACAGTGACGATTTCAAGCGGGATGCG
>JALSHK010000116.1 GCA_026982275.1 Paracoccaceae bacterium
CCGCAATGGCGCGCCGGGTATTTCCGAAGTGGTGAGCCGGCTCAGCTCGTTTCTGGTGCTGGTCGGGCTGGCGGGCATGGCGGTGGGCGGGGTGGGCGTCTCGGCGGCAGTGCGGGCCTATCTGGCGCGAAAAACCGACACCATCGCCACCCTGAAATCGCTAGGGGCCACGCGGGGAACGATCTTTGCCACTTATCTTTTGCAAATCGGCGTGCTGGCCCTGCTGGGGATATTTCTGGGCCTGCTGCTGGGGGGCGGCATTCCGGCGCTGTTGATCCCGTTTTTTGCCGACCAGCTCCCGATCCCGATTATGGGCGGGCTATACCCTGCCCCCTTGCTTGAAGCGGCGGCTTACGGGCTGCTCACGGCGATGATCTTCAGCATCTGGCCCTTGGCGCGGGCGGTGGATATCTCTCCGGCGGGGCTGTTTCGAGAAATATCCGGCAAGGCGGGTGGTTGGCCGCGCTGGCCCTATCTTATTCTGGTCTCCCTGCTCACTGTGGCGCTGATTGCGCTTGCCGTCAGCGCCTCGGGCATGCCGACGATGACGCTCTGGGCCGCGGGCGGGATCATCCTCGCGCTATTCATTCTGGCCCTCACCGCACTTCTGACCAAAGCTCTGGCGCGCCGCCTCGCCCGCGCCCGCTTCATGCAGGGGCGCCCTGCGCTGCGCCTTGCGCTCGGGGCGATTGGCGGGCCAAGCTCGGAAGCCGCTTCGGTGGTGCTTTCGCTGGGCCTTGGCCTGACGGTGCTGGCGGCCATCGGCCAGATCGATTCCAACCTGCGCACCACCATCACCCAGGAAGTGCCGACCCGCGCGCCGGCGTTTTTTGTGATGGATATCCAAAAAGACCAGATGGAGCCTTTTCGCGCGGCCATGCTGGCGGACGAGGCGGTGGACAAGGTCGAGGCTGCGCCGATGCTGCGCGGCATTATCTCCGAGATCAACGGTATGGATGCCAAAGAGCTGGTGGGGGATCACTGGGTCATCCAGGGGGATCGCGGCATCACCTATTCCGCTACCGTGCCCGCCAATAGCTCGGTGGTAGAAGGAGAATGGTGGCCCGAGGATTATAGCGGCCCGCCACTCTTGAGTTTTTCGGCCGAGGAGGCGGCCGAGATCGGGCTGAAAATCGGCGATACAATCACCGCCAATATCATGGGCCGGGATATAACCGCCACTATCGCCAATCTGCGGGCGCTGGAATTTTCTGATATGAGCCTGAATTTTGTGATGGTCTGGAGCCCGAACGCGCTCTCGGGCGCACCGCATACCTTTTTGGCCACGGTCTATGCCAAGCCGGTGGCCGAAGGGCGGCTGCTGGCCACCATGGCGCGGGATTTCCCCAATATCACGGCGATTCCGGTGCGCGACGCGGTCGAGAGGATCACCAGCACGCTGGACAGCCTCGGGGCCGCCATCCGCTGGGGGGCGGCTGCCACATTGATCACCGGCTTTGTGGTGCTGATCGGCGCGGCAGCGGCGGGGGCCGAAGCGCGGGTATTCGAGGCTGCGGTGCTAAAAACCCTCGGGGCCACAGGCCGGCGTATTTTGCTCAGCTTTGCGCTGCGGGCGCTGTTCCTCGGGGCAGCGGCAGGGCTGGTGGCGCTGGCAGCGGGGAGCGGCGCGGCCTGGGCGGTGATGAACTATGTGATGGAAAGCAATTTTTCGCTATTCTGGGGGGCGGCCATTGCCATCGTTGCCGGCGGGGCCTTGGCCAATCTGGCAGCCAGCCTTGCCTTTGCATGGCGGCCTCTGGCAACAAAACCGGCGCAAATACTGCGAAACCGCAGCTAAAACCCTTGAAATGCACTGGCAAAACTACGATATTACATAGCAAGACCCCGCATAGGCTTGCGGGGAGGGTTTAATTTTTCTGGAGGGTCCACATGGCCAACTATAATACTGTGCGCCGCGCTGGCTCGGCGACCATGGGTGCGGCGATCGATGAAGGTCTACGCACCCACATGAACAAGGTATACGGGCTGATGTCTGTGGCGATGATCGTCACCGGGCTGGTTGCCTATGCTTTTGGCAGCTCCGACGCGCTGCTATCCATCCTGCGCGATCCGATCACGCTTCGCCCGAATATGCTGGGCTGGATCGTGATGTTTGCGCCGCTCGGCATGGTTATGTTTATGGGGGCAGCCGTGAACCGGATGTCTCAGGCCGGAGCGCAGCTGTTCTTTTATGGCTTTGCCGCGCTTATGGGGCTGTCTATCAGCTGGATTTTTGCGGCCTATACCGATGCGTCGATCGCCAAGACGTTTTTCGTAACCGCGATCTCTTTTGCCTCGCTCAGCCTTTATGGCTATACCACGAAAAAAGACATCTCCGCATGGGGCAGCTTTTTGATCATGGGCGTGATCGGGCTGATCATCGCGATGATCGTCAACATCTTTTTGCAATCTGCAGCGCTTGATTTTGCCGTGTCCGCACTCGGCGTGCTGATCTTTGCCGGCCTCACCGCCTATGACACGCAAAAGATCAAGACCATGTATCTGCAAGCCGCGCAAACCGGTGCCGAAACCGGCAAGATGGCGATATTTGGTGCGCTGACCCTGTATCTGGATTTCATCAACCTGTTCATGTTCCTGCTGCGGTTCATGGGCTCGCGTGAGTAATCCGGACGGTTCATAGATCTGACAAGGGCGGGGGCTTTCCCTGCCCTTTTTTATGGCTGTGTGCGGGGGCATAGCCCAGGCTACAGCCCCGGGCCTGCCTTGGCTGCGGGGAGCTGAAGCCCCCCTTTTCCAAGGCACATTTTCAGCAAAGCTGAAAACCGGCTGCCAGCGGCGGTGGCCTCGCTTCGCTCGGTGGATGTCGCCTGAAGCACAATAAAAAAGCCGATGCGATGCACCGGCTTTTCAATCTCTATAAGGGGGATCAAACTACTTGATCTTGCCTTCTTTATATTCAACATGCTTGCGCGCCACCGGATCATATTTCCGTTTGACCATTTTCTCGGTCATGGTGCGTGCGTTTTTCTTGGTCACATAAAAATGGCCGGTATCCGCTGTCGAATTCAGGCGGATTTTGATGGTGGTTGGCTTCGCCATGTTATTGCTCCTAGCGGTCGGCCCGCGACTGCGCGCCTGAATATCCTGTGATCGCTGCGTTCTATACGCTTGGGGTCCAGAGTCAAGCCCCATAATCCATTCGCATTCATAAAAGCGCGAAATGCGAGCGCCCGTTTTCGTGATAGAAAAACGGCACCTTATGTCCGGCATCCGGCACCCGCAAAAGCCCTTCCACCTCCGATAGCACAACCTCGGTAATGAAAGGCAGCTCCAGCCCACGCGCCTCGCTCAGCGCGATCCAGTGCAGGTGCGAAAGCTCGTCACATGCTTCGGAAAAATCATCGGGATCATTCAACACATCCCCCGCATCCGCGATAAAAAACCGCGCATCAAACCGCCTGGGCCGCCCGGGCGGGGTAATCGCCCGAAAGACAAACCGCAGCGCTTGCATATCCGCCCGCAATCTCAGGCCGGTCTCCTCGCGCAGCTCCCGCAGGGCGGCCGCGCACAGCCCGACAGCCCCTTCCCCCAATCGCGCGTCCGGTTGGCCGCTCAGCAGAGCGCCATGATCCTCCGCATCCACGGCTCCGCCGGGAAATACAAACTTATTTGGCATAAATACAGCTCTGGCCCCGCGCTGACCCATCAGCACATGCGGCACCCCCTGCATTTCACGCAGCAAGATCACCGTCGCGGCATCCCGAATTATTTTGCTTTTATCCATCCATGTATCTTGCCCGTTTTCGCCCCTTGGCGTCCACCGCAAAATGCAACATATCCCTGCGGCGCGGACAAGACATCACCACAAGCGCCCGCTATGACGCGCCGCCAGCTTGATCAAGGCTCATTCGGCAGCCTGCTTATGTGCTTCGTCTTCATCGGCAAATCCGTGCATTCGCCGAGACCATTGCATCGCCACAAACATCCCCTTGATCCGGGGTAGCAAAAACAGCGCCAGCGTTAAAAATACCACCGAAAAACCAAGCGCCATCACCCAGCCCTCGGGCCGGAAGGTAATAAAAACAAACAGCATCAGCGGTGCCAGCAAATGCCCTGCCACCAATATCGTGGCCCATGCCGGCCCGTCATCGGCGCGATGATGAAACAGCTCTTCCCCGCATACCGGGCATTCATCCCGCACTTTCAGATAGTCTTTTAGCATTGGCCCGTTGCCACAATTCGGGCATCTTCTTTTCCAGCCCCGCAATAGCGCAGGCTTGATAGGGCGATCTTCCTTGGTCATCCAGTTTCCTCAGCGGATATATACCACCATTATATACACCCTAAACCAGAGCCTTACACTGGGGCAAGCTGCCCTGCGGCGGGATGTCACAATTTTATCTGCCTCAAAGCGACGGAATAGCGCCCGCCCGCCGTATTACCCCTTGATGATCGTCAAACAGGCGGCGTCATAAACTACAGGAGCATATTATGAAAAATATCCTTTTAGGCAGCCCCCTTCTTGTTGCCCTCGGGGCCGCTGGCGCAATGGCCCAGGGCGCAGGCGAGGGCCCGCAGGGCAACGGGCCGCGCGCCAGTTTCGAGCAGCTCGACAGCAATGGCGATGGCCAGATCACCCTTGAGGAAATGCAAAATCGCGGGCAGGCGCGCTTTGTGCAAACCGATACCAATGGTGACGGGCTGCTGGATATGGCCGAGCTTACCGCCGCCGCCCGGCGCGCCGCCGCAGAGAGGGTGACAAAAATGCTGGAACGCAAAGATAGCAACGGGGATGGAATGCTCTCGATGGAAGAACTGACGCCCCCCGATTTCGACCGGCTTTTTGCCCGCGCCGATACCGATGAAGACGGAACCATAAGCCGGGATGAATGGCAGGCGGCCAAAAGCGCGATGCGCAAAAACCGCCACAATGAAGGCGCAGTCAACCCTGAATCCGGAAAATAGCCTCCGCATTTCAAAGATGAAATATCGGGGGTGGCGGTTTTTCTCGCCGCTCCCTACACTCCGGTAATGGAGAAGGCGGTGGAGATGGACCAGCTGGAAGAAACCAACGACAAGGCGCTGCTGGCGCTTTATGCCACCGGAGATCAGGGGGCCGCGCGCGCCCTGACCGCCCGGCATTTGCCGCGCGTATTTGCCCATGCCTGCCGGTTGTTGCAGGATCATGGCGAGGCCGAGGACGTGGCGCAGGAGGTGATGATGAAGCTCTGGAAAATAGCGCCGGAATGGCGCGAGGGCGAGGCGAAAATCTCGACATGGCTTTACCGCGTCACCGCCAATGCCAGCACCGACCGGCTGCGAAAGCGTCGCAGCGTGGCGCTGGAAGCCGCACCCGAGCCGCTGGATGAAAGCGCCTCGGTCGAGCAAAATATGATATCGCACGATACCAGCCGGATGGTGCACGGGGCCATATCCGAGCTACCCGAGCGACAGCGGGACGCCCTGCATTTGCGCCATTTCGAAGAGCTGTCCAACCCCGAAATCGCCCGCGCGATGGAAACTTCGGTTGAGGCAGTCGAAAGCCTGCTGGGCCGCGCCCGCCGCGCATTGGCCGAAAAGCTGGCCCATATGCGCCCTGCCGAAACCACCAGGAATATCCCCGCAAAACCCCTGAAAACAGGAGCCGGAACATGAACCCTGACAAACATATAGACGCGCTTTTGGCCGAGGCCAAATCCTGCGAGCCGCCTGCCCCTTCGGTTGATCTGATCGCCCGCGTATTGGCCGATGCCGCTGAAATGGCCCCAAAGTCTGCGCCGGCAATCCCCGCCGCCACAAAGCCGCCATTCTGGGTGCGGCTGTTTTCGCCGGTGGGCGGGGTGGGTGGCGCTTTTGCCCTTGCCGCTTGCGCTGCTTTTGGCGTGTTTATCGGCGCGGATTATGCCGATACCCTGCTTTCAATCCCGGGGTTGGACGGGGTGTTGGCGGTATTTTATGATGGCACCGACAGCACCAGCCCCTTTGAAACCCTTTCCTTGCTAATGTCAGAAAGCTAAGCCATGACCGGAACTGAAAAACCAAAATCCAGCCGCTGGGTAAAAGCGGTCCTCGTGGTTTCGCTGGGGATCAATCTGCTGATCGGCGGCATGGCCATCGGGCTCTGGAGCTTTGACAAACCCAAGCGCCCGCCAAGCCCGGATGCGGTCGCCTTTCTCAGCTTTGCCCTGCCCAAAGAACATAGGGATGCCCTGCGTGAACAGCTGGTAAGCCGCCGCGGCGAACTGCGCGCCAACCGCGCGGCACTGGCGGATATGCGCCGCCAGATGGTGGTGGCGCTAGAGGCCGAGCCTTTCGAGATTGCTGCGGTCGAGGAAATACTCGCACGCCAGCGGCAGCGCTTTCTCGCCCTTGGCGAGCTGGCCCATAGCGCCTTGCTGGAGCGCATAGCAATGCTGACCCCCGAAGAGCGCGCGGGATATGTCAAATCGCTCAAGCGCCAACGGGCGCGCCGGCCTTGAGCTTTCATGCCGGGGTCTATTCTGACCGCAGATCACGATTATCCTGTTTCGGCTCGAGCCTGATACGATTCAGGCCCGATGATAAGGCGCACCCGAAAGGATGCTGGCCCCGCGATATAGCTGCTCGGCCAGCATCACCCGCGCCAGCATATGCGGCCAGACCATTTTGCCAAACGAGAGCTTGAAATCGGCGCGGGCCAGCAGGCTTTTATCCAGCCCGTCCGCGCCGCCGATCATGAAGGCCAGATCGCGCTGTCCCGCATCGCGCCAGCCCGAGAGCTTGCGGGAAAATTCCGGCGAGGTCAGCAGCTTGCCGCGCTCGTCCAGCACCACAAGGGTGGCATTATCGGGCAGGGCCCTGGCCAGCAGCGCCGCTTCGCCCGCCTTGCCGCCGCCCTTTTTATCCTCGACCTCGATCACATGGGCCGGCCCAAGGCCCAAATTGCGGCCAATGCGATCAAACCGCAAAAGGTAATCCTCGATCAGCGTCGCTTCCGGCCCCTTGCGAAGCCGGCCCACCACGATCAGGGAAATCTTCACGCCTTGTCGCGCGGGTTCACCGACCAGAGCTTTTCAAGATCATAGAATTCGCGCACTTCGGGGCGGAAGATATGCACGATCACATCACCACAATCCACCAATACCCAATCGCCCATTTCCTTGCCTTCCGTGCGGCAAAGCATGCCGGAAGCGGCTTTGATCCGGTCGGTCATTTTGGCGGCCAAGGCCCCGACATGGCGGCTGGAGCGGCCCGAAGCCACCACCATATAATCCGCCACTTCGGATTTGCCCGCCAAGGCGATATCGACCACATCTTCGGCGGCATCTTCGGCCAGAGAGGCCAATATCAGCGCCAGCAGCGCCTCGGGGGCAAGCGCTTCGTTATGGCCGGTTCCGGCCTCATCCATATCGGCAGCTTTGGCTACCATTTCAGGTTCCGACGACACGAAAACCTCCAGTTAAATATTGCGCCAGCCCATGGGCGCGGGGAATGCGGGCAAGGCTAACACGTTTCCCCCATCATCTCAAGAATGAGCGCAAATAGGCGCTATTGCCCGCAAAGGCAAGCCTTCATCTGGATTGCGCCCCCTGCCCCGCCACTGCCTGCGTCAGCTGCCCGACGATTCTCGCCTTCACCGGCGGCAGCACATTGCCCAGCCGCAAGGCCGCCCCGCGCAATATTTTCGCTGGCAGCCGCGTGTCTGTATACAGCTTCACCAGCGCGTTAGTGCCCAGATAAAGCGGTCGCGCCACCTTTCTATGGGCCCGCTCATAGGGCAGCAGCCCGCGGATATCGCCGATATCCTTGCCCTCGGCCGCCGCCTGCTTCACCGCATCGGCCAGCAAGGCCCCGCCTGTCAGCCCCAGATTATAGCCATGCGCCGTTACCGGATGCATGCCCACCGCCGCATCCCCCACCAGCGCAAAGCGCGGGGCCACGAAACGCTTGGCAAATACCCCCACCAGCGGATAGGCCACGCGCTTGCCCAGCAGCTGCATCTTGCCCAGCCGGTTGCCAAAGCGCGCCTGAATATCAGCGGCAAAAGCCGCGTCCGGCATGGCCATCACCGCCTCGGCCTTGTCAGAGGCCAGCGTCACCACCACCGAGGAGACCTCGCCATGCATCGGCAGGATCGCCAGGGTTTGCTCATAGTGAAAGCACTCGGTCGCCACGCCGTTATGGGGCAATTCGTGGCTCATCTCACACACAATCACCACGCGGCCAAAATCCTCCATTTCAGCCCCGATGCCCATTTTGCGCCGTGTCTCCGAAAACCGGCTATCGGCGGCCACCACCAATGACGCCCCCAGCGCCCGCCCGTCCGATAGGGTGACTTGCCCGGTTTGCACCGCCTCCACCGCCGAATCACAGATCAGCGTTACATCGGGCAGGTCTTTCACCTGCAAATAGGCCGCGCGCCGGATCAGATGATTGGGCACAATCCGCCCGAGATAGCCCTTGCCGCTGCCCGCGCTGGCAAAATGCAGCGCATAATCGGAGCGCCCGTTCACCACTTTGGCATCCTTGATCATGCCGCAAGCCGCCTCGGGAATATGGCGCCACATGCCGAGCTTTTCCATGATCGCCTCGGAGGCATGGGTGAGCGCGATATCGCGGCCATCCTCGGGCGGATCCGCCAGCACGGCCTCGCTTAGCCGCTCGACAATGGCCACCTTCAGGCCGCTGCCCTCAAGACTGCGCACAAAGCCAAGCCCGGCCGGACCGGCCCCGACCACGATGATATCAAACATTTCCATACCCGAATCCTTATGGCTGAAAACCCGAAAGATAGCGGGGCTGGAAAACGCCGCCTTGATAATAATCAAGAGCGGGGAATTCAGGGTGGCGTGCTGAAGCCCGCCCTACAGGCGCGCGATGCGATCAAATAGCAGATCAAAGAAGGCTTCGTCATCGACCTTGCGCATAAATGTCGCATTGGGCGCGCGGCCGCTGACGCGCCACCAATCCACCACGCTCATGCCCATGGTCAGGGCGGATTCGGTTTCGATCTCGATATTCACCTCGCGGCCCTGATATATTTCGGGCTGCAGCAAATAGGCAATCACATTGGGATCATGCAGCGGCGCGCCCTCGGAGCCGTATTTTTCCTTGTCAAAGCGCTCGAAAAAATCCAGCATTTCGGCGGTGAAAACACCGGCTTTATTGCCCAGCGCCCTGAAGCGGGAAACGCGCGTGCGGGTGGTCATGGTGGTGTGGGTCAGATCCAGCGGCATAACCACCAAGGGGATGCCGGAACTGAAAACCACCTTGGCCGCATGGGGATCGACATAGATGTTGAATTCGGCGGCAGGAGTGGTGTTGCCACCCTCAAAGCAGCCGCCGCCCATCAGCACGATTTCGTGGATATGCCCGGCAATATCGGGCGCTTTGATCAGGGCCAGCGCGATATTCGTCAGCGGGCCAAGCACGCAGAGCGTCACCGCGCCATCCCGATTAGTGCGCAGGGTTTTGACAATAAAATCAACCGCATGCTCCTTGCGCAGCGGCATGGTCGGCTCCCACAGCTCAGGGCCGTTCAGCCCCGATTTGCCATGCACATATTCCGCCGTCACCAAGGACCGCACCATCGGGCGGGTCGCACCGGCAAATACCGGCATATCGGGCCTTCCCGCCAGCTCGCACACAATGCGCGCGTTGCGCTGGGTCAGCGCCAGCGGCACGTTTCCAGCCACGCAGGTAATGCCCAGCACCTCCAGCTCGGGCGAGGCCAGCGCCAATAGAATCGCCACGGCATCATCCTGCCCGGGATCGGTATCAATGATAATTTTACGCGCCAAACCGGCCTCCCTTGCCAGCTATTCGCGCACCAGCTTTTCGTATTCTTCCGAAATACGCCGTGCCAGATCGCCAACCTCGAACCGGTAATCGCCGATCTGCCCCACGGGGGTCACTTCGGCGGCCGTGCCCGTCAGCCAGCATTGCTCAAAGCCTACCAGCTCGTCGGCCATGATATGGCGCTCGACCACCTCGATACCGCGCGCTTTCAGCATGCCGATCACGGTTTGGCGAGTGATACCATTGAGAAATGAATCCGGCAGCGGGGTATGCACTACGCCATTCTTTACAAAGAAGATATTCGCCCCCGTCGCCTCGGCCACATAGCCGCGATGATCATACATCATCGCATCCGAACAGCCCTTGGCCTCGGCCGCATGCTTGGACATGGTGCAGATCATATATAGGCCGGAAGCCTTGGCAAAGCACGGGATGGTCGCCGGATCGGGGCGGCGCCATTTGGAGATATCCAGCCTGGCCCCCTTATATTTGGCATCGCCATAATAATTGCCCCATTCCCACACCGCCACCGCCATGCGCACAGGGTTGGCCGCCGCCGCTACGCCCATATCGGTGCCCGCGCCCCGCCATGCAAGCACCCGCACATAAGCGTCTGTCAGCCCGTTGGCCTTCAGCGCAGCATATTTCGCCTCTTCGATTTGCTCTACCGTCCAGGGGATCGGCATGTCGATATACTCGCCCGATTTCAGCAAGCGCTCGGAATGCTCGACAGATTTGAAAATCTTGCCGTTATAGCAACGCTCGCCTTCAAACACGGAAGAGGCATAATGCATGGCATGGGTCAGCACATGCACCTGCGCCTCGCGCCAAGGCACCATTTCACCGTCCAGCCAAATTACACCATCGCGATCATCATATCCGTTTGCCATCAATCTTCCTCATAATTTTATATTTATTGCGTGAGCAATAGTATTATCGTAAGTTTATTGCGCATTTTGTAGCATTACCCTCTTGGAATGTCAACATGACTGACATAAACTGTGATGATAAGCAACGAGGCGCGCCATGCAAAACCCGAACCGAAGTGACCAACTCCTGTTCCTGACGGACGAGCAGCTCCGGCAAGGCATCGAGATGATGTTTTTTGCCTATCGCGGTTTCACCGCCTATCCTGACCGTATTCTGATGCAGCACGGCTATGGGCGTGCCCATCATCGTGCCATCCATTTTATCGGCCGCAAGCCCGGGCTGACGGTCTCGGACCTGCTCAATATCCTTGGCGTGACAAAGCAATCGCTCAATCGGGTATTGCGCGAGCTGGTGAATAACGGGCTGGTGGAAAGCCGGGTGGGGGCGCGGGATCGCCGCCAGCGCAATCTGCATCTCACCCCGGAGGGCAAGGCGCTGGAAAAAGAGCTTTCGGGGGCGCAACGCCAGAAAATGCGCAAGGCCTATTCTGCGGCCGGCCCCGAAGCCGTGCAAGGATTTCGCACCGTGCTGAACGCTATGTTCGAGCCGGAAGCCCAGGTCCAGATCAGCCGGCTTTCGGATGGCGGGGAAAATAATGGCCGCTGATCCGAATGGTGCCCACCTGCTGATTGTGGATGACGACCGCCGCATCCGCACCCTTCTGGCCAGATTCCTCAGCAAGCACGGCTATCTGACCACCACCGCCCGCGATGCCGCCCATGCCCGCCGGCTTCTGGCGGGGCTGGAATTTGATATGCTGATCATCGATGTGATGATGCCCGGCGAAAACGGCTTTGAATTCACCCGCGATCTGCGCATCAGCCACAGCACCCCGATCATGCTGCTCACGGCGCGCGGAGAGGCTTCGGACCGCATTATGGGGCTGGAAGCGGGGGCGGATGATTACCTGCCCAAACCCTTCGAGCCAAAAGAGCTTTTGCTGCGGGTCAATGCCATTTTGCGGCGCACGCCGGCGCAACCGGCCCGGCCCGGCCCACCGCAGAATCTGCATCTGGGGGCGTTTCGCTATGATATAGCGCGTGCCGAGCTATGGCACGGCGAATCCCGCATTCGCCTGACCAGCACCGAAAATGCCCTGATGAAGATCTTCAGTGCCCGGCCCGGCGAAACCATGTCTCGCGCGCGGCTGGTAGAGGCGCTGGGGCAAGGCGATAGCCAAGCGCAGGAGCGCGCGATCGATGTGCAGATCACCCGCCTGCGCCGCAAGATCGAGGCCGACCCAAAGCAGCCCCGCTATCTGCAAACCGTGCGCGGTGCCGGTTACATGATTGTGCCCGATTGACCCTTGCAATTCAGGCGCTGTGGCCTACCTTTGAAACATATTCGAAAAACACAGGAGCAGACCATGTCTGACACATTTAGCATTGATGTAACCCTTGCCGGAACCCATGACGAGGTGGTGGAAAAAGTAACCGCCGCGCTGGCCGCCGAGGGCTTTGGCGTTTTGACCACGGTGGATGTAAAAGCCACGCTGAAAAAGAAAATCGACGTTGATTTTCGCCCCTACACCATCCTCGGGGCCTGCAATCCGGGCTTGGCCCATCAGGCGCTTTCTGCGCGCGCAGATATCGGCCTGATGCTGCCGTGCAATGTAACGGTCGAGGATAATGGCGATGGAAATTGCACCGTGCGTTTCATTGATCCGATGGCGATGATGACCTTTGCCAGCCTTGGGCAAAACGAGATCCTGAAAAGCCTTGGCGCGCAAGCGGGCGAGAAAATTTCCCGCGCCGCCAAATCACTGGCCTGACCCTGTAGGGCGGGTATCACGCCCGCCACCCCGCGCGCGCCTTTCCGGCGCGCGGGGCCCCATTGCACCGCGCGCTGTTTTCCGCCATTCTTGCCCAAAACGAAAGGCCCGCCATGCGCTATGAAATCCTCACCCTGCCCTGCCTTGCGGATAATTACGCCTATCTGCTGCATGACAAGGCGACAGGCAGCACCGCCCTGATCGACGCCCCCGAAGCCGCCCCCGTGCTGGCCGCGCTCAAGGCCAGGGGCTGGAGTCTGGACATGGTGCTGCTCACCCATCATCACTGGGATCATGTGGACGGGCTGCCGGATATTCTGGCAGAAACCTCTCCGCGAATCGTAGGGGCGGCCAAGGATGCCGCACGCCTTCCCGCGCTGGATCTGGCGGTGAGTGAAGGAGATGAGGTGGAGATAGGCGGTTTGAAAGGGCGGGTGATTGATGTATCGGGCCACACGGTCAACCATATCGCCTTTGCCTTTGAGGGCGCGGTTTTCACCGGCGACAGCCTGTTTGCCATGGGCTGCGGGCGGGTGTTTGAGGGCGATATGGAAATGATGTATCAGAGCCTGCAAAAGCTGGCCGTGCTGCCCGCCGATACCATGGTATATTCCGGCCATGAATATACGCTGGCCAATGCCAAATTCGCCGCTGCGCAATGGCCGGACGATGCCGCGATTGCAGCGCGGCTGGCGGATATAAAGCGCCTGCGGGCCGCTGGCATCCCCACCGTGCCGTCGCTATTATCGCTGGAGCTGGCGACCAATCCGTTTTTGCGCGCGACGGATGCAAAAGAATTCGCCGAAATCCGTCTTGCGAAAGACAATTTCTAGGAGCGCCCCATGACCGCAAACAATTCAGGCCCGATCCATACCCGCCTGCGGGTGCTGAGCTGGAATATATGGTGGAAATTCGGCCCCTGGGAGGCCCGCGCGCCCGCGATTGAAGCGGTGCTAAAACAGGCCAATGCCGATGTGATTGCGCTTCAGGAGGTCTGGGGGAATGAAGCGGAAAACTACGCTGGAATTCTGGCGGAAAAGCTGGGCTATCATTGCTTTCATGCCGATTGCATGGTGATGAACCGCACAGGCTTTGGCAATGCCAT
The DNA here is from genome assembly GCA_026982275.1 of Paracoccaceae bacterium. Lineage (GTDB taxonomy): Bacteria > Pseudomonadota > Alphaproteobacteria > Rhodobacterales > Rhodobacteraceae > UBA3077. The sequence continues at coordinate 13,545 of JALSHK010000116.1, forward strand.
TCTTTCGCGCTGGCCTATTGAAAAACACGAGACCATCACCCTTTCCGGGGCTGAAGAAACCGACGAAACCCGCAATGCGCTTTATGCAAAAATCAACGGCCCGCGCGGTGCTTTTGATTTTTTCTGCACCCATCTGAACTGGCGCTACGAGCAGAGCCATATCAGGCAGGCGCAGGTGCGCGAGGTGGCAGAATTTGTGAGTGCAAACACCTCTGGAAAAATGCCGCCGCTGCTGTGCGGTGATTTTAACGCCGAACCGATGAGCGACGAAATCCGCTCGCTTACGGGGCTAAGCGCCGCCGCAGCCAAAGGGCTGGTTTTTCACGATGCATGGGCCGTAGCAGGACAGGGTATGGGCAATACATGGGACAACCAAAACCCCTTTGTGGCCGCCGAATTCGAGCCAAACCGCCGGATTGACTATATATTTGCAGGCCATCCAAAGGCACGAGGGCGCGGGCATATTACGGATATCGAAATCATAGGCAATTCTCCGCTGGACAACATCTGGCCCAGTGATCATTTCGGCTTGCTGGCACAGGTTCGATACTAAGCGCCGCCGAGGCAAAGCCGAGGCCACCGGCGTCGCCAGACCGGGTTTTCAGCGGGCTGAAAACCCTGGCTTGACCGATGGGGGCGTTAGCCTCCGTGAGGGAAATCCACACCCGCTGGCCGTGCCGCCCTCCGCAAGGCTTGCTTTTCTGCGAAAAGCCAGCCCCGCGATTGGGCCATGGCCTCGCCTCGCTCGGCAGAAAATGCCGCGGCCAAAGCGCCCGATCACCGGTTTTTTAACTCATTTGTGACGATTCCCCTTGAAGCTTGGCAAATAAACCCGAAATTATAGGGTAAGCATCAGGCTGCGAAACCCGCAGTCGCATATTATTTCGGGTAAGGAGGGCTACATGCCATCATTTTCCACCACCCTTGAGGAAGCGATTCATAAAGCGCTGAGCCTCGCCAATGAACGCCGCCACGAGCTGGCCACGCTTGAGCATCTGCTTTTGGCGCTGACAGACGAGCCGGAAGCGCGCAAGGTAATGACCGCCTGCGCTGTGGATATCGGCAAGCTCAAGCGGCGGCTAACACGGTTTATCGACAATGATCATGATTCGCTGATTTCCGAGATCGAAGGCACCGAAGCCGCCCCCACCACCGGCTTTCAGCGGGTAATCCAGCGTGCTGCGATCCATGTGCAAAGCTCGGGCCATGCCGAGGTGACGGGCGCGAATGTGCTGGTCGCGATCTTTACCGAGCGCGAAAGCCACGCCGCCTATTACCTGCAACAGCAGGATATGACCCGCTATGACGCGGTGAATTTCATCTCGCACGGGGTGGCAAAAGATCCGGCCTATAACGAGCATGTGCCGCTACAGGGTGCCGGCGATATGGCCGATGACATCACCCCGGACGAGAAAAAAGAAACCGCGCTCGACAAATATTGCGACAACCTGAATGCCAAGGCACGGGCGGGCGAGGTGGATCCGCTGGTTGGTCGCCAGCACGAGGTGGACCGCTGCATTCAGGTGCTGTGTCGCCGCCGCAAAAACAACCCCATTCTGGTCGGCGATCCGGGCGTGGGCAAAACAGCCATCGCCGAAGGGCTGGCGCGAAAAATCGTAGATGAAGAGGTGCCAAAGGTGCTTTCCGAAACCACGATATTCTCGCTTGATATGGGCGCATTGCTGGCAGGCACCCGCTACCGGGGCGATTTTGAAGAGCGCCTGAAAGCGGTGATGAAAGAGATGGAAGAGCATGACAACGCCGTGCTGTTCATCGATGAAATCCATACAGTGATTGGCGCGGGCGCAACCTCTGGCGGCGCAATGGATGCCTCCAATCTGCTGAAGCCTGCGCTTCAGGGCGGCAAGCTGCGCTGCATGGGCTCGACCACCTATAAGGAATACCGCCAGCATTTCGAGAAGGATCGCGCGCTGGCGCGGCGCTTCCAGAAGATCGACGTGAAAGAGCCGAGCATTCCGGATGCGATTAAAATCCTGATGGGGCTGAAGCCCTATTTCGAAGAGCATCACGACATTCGCTACACCAATGACGGCATCAAAACCGCCGTAGATCTGGCCGCGCGCTATATCAATGACCGCAAGCTGCCCGATAGTGCGATTGACGTGATCGATGAAGCCGGTGCCGCGCAAATGCTGGTGGCCGAAAGCAAGCGGCGCAAGACCATTGGCACCAAGGATATCGAGGCCGTGGTCGCCAAAATCGCCCGCATTCCGCCCAAGAGCGTGTCCAAAGACGATAGCGAGGTGCTGCGCGACCTTGAGAAAAGCCTCAAACGGGTGGTGTTCGGGCAGGATGATGCGATTGTGGCGCTTGCCAGCTCGATCAAACTGGCGCGGGCGGGGCTGCGCGAGCCGGAAAAACCGATTGGCAACTACCTGTTTGCAGGGCCAACCGGCGTGGGCAAAACCGAGGTCGCCAAACAGCTAGCGGATGTTTTAGGCGTGGAGCTTTTGCGCTTTGATATGTCGGAATATATGGAAAAACATGCGGTTAGCCGCTTGATCGGCGCGCCTCCCGGCTATGTCGGATTTGATCAGGGCGGCTTGCTGACGGACGGTGTGGATCAAAACCCGCATTGCGTGCTGTTGCTGGACGAGATGGAAAAAGCGCATCCTGATGTGTTTAACATTTTGCTGCAGGTGATGGACCATGGCAAGCTAACCGACCATAACGGCAAAGCGATTGATTTTCGCAATGTGGTGTTGATCATGACCAGCAATGCCGGCGCGGCCGAGCAGGCTAAATCCGCCATCGGCTTTGGCGATACCAAGCGCGTGGGCGAAGATACCGCCGCGGTCGAGCGCACCTTTACGCCGGAATTCCGAAACCGGCTGGATGCGGTGATCAGCTTTAGCTCGCTACCGCGCGAGGTGATCCTGAAAGTGGTCGAAAAATTCGTGCTTCAGCTAGAGGCGCAATTGATGGATCGTAATGTCACCATCGAGCTGACCGAAGCGGCGGCGAACTGGCTGTCCAAAAAGGGCTATGATGATAAAATGGGCGCGCGGCCATTGGGGCGCACCATTCAGGAATACATCAAAAAGCCCCTGGCGGAGGAATTGCTGTTTGGCAAGCTTGCCAAGGGCGGCTCGGTGCGGGTCGAGGTGAAGGATGGCAAAATCCATCTGGAAATTCTGGAACCGCAAAAGCTGCGGATTTCCACCCCGAAAAAGCCGCCGATGCTGACAACCGAATAGCCAAAGGCAAGCCCGGAGCTGCCCGAAAGCTCCGGGGGCGCGCCGCCTCGGCGAGCTGAACCCGGGGCGATGCCCCATTGTTCAGCCCACCTCGTTGACGCGTGCCATGCCTGGCATGGCAAAGCCTTCGGTTTCACTTATCCTTTACCGGCAAGGATTGCAAAATCCCCCATATGATCTCTGGCACCAGCATCAGCAATATAAAATAGGACGCACCATTCAAAAGTGCATAGATCATCCACGCGGAAAACAAAAAGCGCGCCACCGCGTCATAGCGCGCCAAGATCGTCAGATCCAGCTTCAGCCGAACGAGCGACCAGATGATAACAACCGAGCCAAGAAGATTGGCGAAAAATATATGAAAGATATCCGGCTCGATCATTTTTCCGGGCAAGCCGGTAGTTTCTGCCAGCCATATAATGCCATCGATCAGCAGTAAAAACGTCCATGGTGTAGCAAAGATTGCTGTGGCTGTAAGATCATACCATGCGCTGGCGCGATAGATCTTGCGAAATTTAAAGGGGGTAAGCATTCAATTTTCCTTTCCTTATTGAATGCGGAAAGCTATAAACCCTAGACATAACTCAAGGGTCAAGGATAAAATGCAGATAGGTGAATTAGCCGCAAAAACCGGGGTAAGCCGCGATGCGATCCGGCTTTATGAAAAGCTGGGATTGATCGCTTCTTATCGGCGCAATAACGGCTATCGGGATTTTTCCGAGAACACCCCCCGGCTTGTCGAAATGATCAAACTGGCGCAATCTCTGGGTTTTACCCTTGCGGAAGTCGCGCCGGAAATGCAGGCCATAGCCGCTCAGGGCCTTGGGGCACCGCAGGTAGAAACCCTGCTCACCGCCAAGCTGAAAGATGTGGATGCCCGCCTTGACCAGCTAAAATCCAAGCGCGATGAACTGGCGAAAATGATATCACAAGTCTGCCCGGTCGCGCAGGTCTAGCGCTCTGTCAGCTTCAGCTCGATGCGGCGATTGGCGGCCAGGGCTGCGGGGCTGCTCCCTTCGGCAATCGGCTGAAATTCACCAAATCCGGCTGCCGATAGATTCTGCGGCGAAAGCCCCTCTCTATCGATCAGATAGCGCACCACAGATAAAGCGCGAGCCTGCGAAAGCGCCCAATTGTCATTGGCATTGCCGGTGGAATCCGTGTGACCCTCGACCTGCAATATCCAATTTATTTCCGGTGGAATTTCGCTAGCCAGCTCCCGCACCACCGCCGCGACCTCCGCCATCTGTTTTTGCCCTTCATGCCCCAATACAGACGATCCGGGCGCAAACAGCACTTCGGATGAGAATACAAACCGGTCTCCTACGATTTGCAGCTCTTCCCGCCCGCCCAGAACCTCGCGCATCCGCCCGAAAAACTCCGAGCGGAAAGCCCGCAAATCATTGGCTTCGGCTTCAAGGCGCAAGGCTTCGGCTTCAAGAAGCGCGCGCTCCCGCGCCTCGGCATTGGCGCGGGAGCGCTCTTCCGCCGCCACCCGCGCCAGTGCCGTATTGAGATCGGCGCCCAGCGTCTCTATCCGGATTTGCGCCTCGGCATCGGCATCGGCCGCAGCGTCCAGCAAGCCTTGCAGCTGGTTCAGCTCCTGACGCAGCGCCGCCGTTTGCTGGTTAAGCAATTCGACTTGTCGCTGTGCATCGGCGGATTGGATTTTCTCCTGATCCAGCAATCGCTGCGCCTCGGCCAGCGCCACCTGCTGGCGAGCGATGGTTTCGGAATTATCCGCATCAAGCTCCGAAATCTCCCGCTGTGCGGCGCGAAGGGCTGCGAGCTGGGTCAAGGTATCTTCGGCCCTTTGCCGCTCGGCCTCCAGAGAAAGGGTCATGGCGGTAAGCTCCGCATCGGCATTTTCCAGCCGCGCACGCAGGGCTTGGGCGGCGGCGGCTTCGGCCAATTGCCCCCGTTCGGCCTCGCTCAGGGCAGCGGCGCGCTCGGCCAGGGCCAGCTCGGCAGCAGCGATAGCGTTATCCCGATCCGCCAATAGCGCCTGAAGGCGGGCTTTTTCTTCTTCGGTCTGTGCGCTTTGCGCTTGTGCCTCGGATAATTGCTGCAAAACCGCAATTCGCGCCATTTGCTCGGCGCTAAGATCCTGCTCGAGCACACGGCGCGCCTCGGTCAGGGCGGCAATCTGGCTGCGCAGCGCCACCGCTTGCGCCAGCTGGGCGGTGCGGTTTTCTCCCAAAGCCCCTGTTGCCTCCTCCAGCTCTGCCTGCGAGGCTTGCAGCCGGCTTTCCGCGCTTTCCAGCTCTTGCGTCAAGCGCGCAATCTCGGAAGCGCTTTCGCTGGCATTCTCCAATGCTTCCCGCTTTGCGGCTTCGGCCAGAAATAAAGCCTGCGTCGCGCTGGCGATCTGGCTTTGCATATCCGATATTTCGGCAGAGCGGGCATTCTGGCTGGCTTCCAGATCCGAAATCATTGCCCGCAGCGCCTCGGTGCGGGCCGCCGCCAGCCGCGCGGCTTCGGCTTGCGCATCCATTTCGCTTCGAGCGGCGGCCAGCGCCAGTTCGGCGGCGGCCTTGGCGTCCATTTCGGCCAGCGCAGCGGATTGTGCCTCGGCCACCGCATTTCCCAAATCGCGATTCTGCTCCAGCAATGAAGCAATCCGGGCCTCGAATTCGGTGATCCGCAAGCTGGAGGCCGCCGCCTCGGCTTGTAGGCTATCGCGCTGCCGGGTGAGTGTGGCGATCAACGCGATCCGGGCATTGTCGCGGCTTTCGGCATCACTCAGAGCGCTGTTCAGCTCCCCGATTTTTCGATCCAGCCCGCGCGCGCGCGATTGTTCCAGCCCGAGCGCATCCGCCAGCCCAGCCACTTGCTCGGAAAGCGTGGTCAGCTCGTTATCCTGGTCGGTGATGGTTTCGGAAAGCACAAATTGCACAATCATGAATATGCTGATGACAAAAAACAGAACAAGCAAAAGCGCTGTCACCGCATCGACAAAACCGGGCCAGATATTGGGGATGCCATGCCCGTTTCCGCGTCGTCCAAGCGCCATTTAGCTGCCTTTCGAATTGGCCAGCGCCAAGATGCTCTGCGCAAGGGTCGCCAGATCGCCGCGCAATTCGCCAAGGCTTTCCTGACGGCCCGAGGACATTTCCTCCAGCACGCGCAAAAGCTGCACGTCGATATTACGCAAGCGCGAGCGGGCCTCGCTATCCAGCAGCCCCGCGCCCTCTTCGCGCTCGCGCAGGATCCGGGTCATCTCGGCCTGATTATCGGCAATGCGTTCCAAAACCGCCTCATCCGTCGCCGGCCCGGCAGACCCGACGGATAAATTCTCGGCCAATGCGCCTACAGAAACCGCCAATTGCGACAGGCTGCTATCGGTTTTCTGTCGTGATTCTTCGCCTCGAAGCGTTACATCTTTAAGGGTTTCGATTTGCAGCGCAGTTTGCTCCATAAAGCCGTAAAGCGCCGAAAGATCATTGCCGCCCACGCCGCCATCGCCATCCCCCACCAGGCTAAGCGTAGTGATCGAGGAAAGCCATTCCTCCAGCTCCATATAGAAGCGGTTTTGCCCGTGGGAGGCAAAAAGCTCCAGCAAGCCAACCACCAGCGAACCGGCCAGCCCGAGCAAAGAGGAGGCAAAGGCCGTGCCCATACCGCCGAGCTGGTCTTCCAGACCATTCATCAGGTTTTTGAATACATCCGCCGCGGATTGCCCCTCCTGCGGGGCGAGCGAGCGGATGGTATCGACCACCGCCGGCACCGTAGTAGCGAGGCCGTAAAACGTGCCGAGCAGGCCGAGGAAAATCAGCAGGCTGGCGATATAGCGGGTGATGTCACGCAGCTCGTCGAGCCTTGTGCCCACGGAATCAAGTATCGAGCGGCTGGAGGCCGAGGTCAGGGATTTGCGCGCGCGGCTATCGCGCAGCAGGGCTTCAAGCGTGGCCAGAATGCGCGGCGAGCGGATGAATTCGTGGCCCGGCCGATCCAGCACAAAGCCCTTGATCCAGCGCACCGCCACCATGATCGAGATGATTTGCCAAAAACAGGCCAGCACGCCGACAACAAACACCGCAATGATCACCCCGTTCAGATAGGGCGACACCAGAAACATCTGCGACATCGAAGGGAAAGCCGCGATGGCCCCCAGGATGACAAGGACCATAATCACAAGCATTATAAAGGCTTGGCGTTTGGGGCGGGTAAACGCAGGTTCGCGTTTGGAATCAATGACCAGCTTCATACAGCGTATTTACTTTCAAAAAATCAGATAGCGAATACTACACCCAACAGCGCGAGTTTCCAGCCAATAAGCGCGATAACAGCGGAAATACCTTTCAATTCTGGCAAAATAGCGCCTATATGTAACAGAGATACAAGGAAATCCCGCTTTAGGAGAGATTATGAACGATATCATCAACCTGTTCAGCACCACGGGCGCCCCGGCCATTGCGCTGCTGGTCTTTGCCATCATTCTGATCTGGATGACGATAAAAACCGTGCCTCAGGGCGAGGAATGGACGGTGGAGCGCTTTGGCCGCTATACCCGCACATTGGCTCCCGGGCTGCGTTTTCTGGTGCCGGTGGTGGATAAGATCGGGGCGCGGATCAACATGATGGAGACGGTGCTGGACGTCAATTCCCAAGAGGTGATCACCAAGGATAACGCCATGGTCGTAGCCGATGCGATTGCCTTTTATCAGGTGGTGGATGCCGCACAGGCCGCCTACGAGGTTCGTGATCTGGAGCGCGCGCTGCGCAATCTTTCCATGACCAATATCCGCTCGGTGATCGGCTCGATGGATCTGGATGAGAGCCTTTCCAACCGCGATAAGATCAACTCGAAATTGCTCGGTGTGATCGACGATGCCTCCCATAGCTGGGGGGTGAAGGTGACGCGGGTCGAGATCAAGGATCTGGCTCCGCCGGCGGATATTAACGAGGCGATGGCGCGGCAAATGAAGGCCGAGCGCACCAAGCGCGCCGATATTCTGCAAGCCGAGGGCCATAAGCAGGCCGCTATTCTAAAAGCCGAGGGCGAGCGCGAGGCGCAAATCCGCGAGGCCGAAGGGCGGCGCGAGGCGGCATTCCTCGATGCCGAAGCCCGCGAGCGCGGGGCGGAGGCCGAGGCCAAAGCCACGCAGATGGTTTCCAAAGCCATTGCCGAGGGCGATATTCAGGCGATCAACTATTTTGTTGCCAATAAATATACGGAAGCCCTGCGCGATATCGCCGCCTCGCCCAATAGCAAAACCGTGATGATCCCGCTGGAGGCCTCCGGCCTGCTTGGTTCGATCTCGGGCATTGCCGATATTGCCAAAGCCACAAAGGGCCAGTAGATGGGAGATTTGTTTATATGGATCAGTCAGGCCAGCCCATGGTTGTGGCTGGCGCTCGGCATTATATTGATCGCGCTGGAAATACTGGCACCCTCTTTCATTCTTATATGGCCGGGTTTGGCGGCCATGCTGATGGCCGGGCTGACATGGCTTGTTCCGGGTTTTTCCGGTCAGGCACTTGTGGCGCTTTATGCCACGCTCTCGATCGCGCTATTGTTTGGCGGGCGCGCCCTTATGGCGAGGGTTGAGCAGGACGAGCCAAGCTCGGTGCTGAACGCGCGCGGCCAAAGCATGGTCGGGCGCGATGCCAAAGTGCTGAGTGTGAATGGCCCACAGGGCAAGGTCGAGATCGATGGCGTGCAATGGCCTACCACATGGGAGGACGGGCCCGCACCGGAAGCCGGACAATGGGTAACGGTCACAGAAGCCCTCGGAACCAGTCTGCGGGCAAGGTTACGCAAAACTTAATTGTATATTTACCGGAATTATGCTATTTCGGGCATGTATTTTATCCAGTTCATGGTGCAGTATGTTTAAATATGTGGCTTTTTATGCCCTTAGCATTATTTTTCTTTCTTTTGGCGCTGCCCGCGCCACCGAAAATTGCGATCAATATACAGTCATGCCGGGGGATACATTGCGCTTGATCGCCGAGCAATATTACGGCGCGCGCGGTTTTTCGCCTATCATTTACAATGCCAATACCGGGCTGATCGGTCCGGATCCGAACACCATCGAAATCGGAATGGAGCTGGCCATTCCCTGCCGCGACGATATGCAAATTCCGATGGCCACCGGTTTTTTAACTGTGGTCGAGCCAACGGAGGTTCCGCAGGTTTTGCCGCGGTTCCTGACCAAATCCGGCGGATCGCCGTTTCTGGAGCAGGATGGTAGCGGGATAATTCCCGATATTCTGGCGGCCGCGCTGCGAAAATCCGGCTATCAATACGGGATTGAAATTGACAATAGTGGCGCGGCAAGGCAGCTGCTGAATACCGCTGCCACCGATTATGCCGCGATTCTAAGCTTTCCATGGATATTGCCGGATTGCACGCAAAGCAGCAGTTTATCGGATATATCCAGAGAATTATGCCGTGATTTTTCCTTCTCCAAACCGCTCTATGAAATCACCCTCGGGCTGTTTGCCCGCGCCGGGGATCCGCTGGTCTCGACCAGCAGCGCAAGCGATTTTGCCGGAAAAACCATATGCGTCCCGCGTTTTCACAATGATGACCTGCTTCGCCGGAGCGGCATATTTTCTGTGGTGGATAGCGTAATATACCAGCCGGGTTTCGATAGCTGCATGGCAGGGCTGCTCACTGAAAAATTTGATGTAATTATGGCTGATTATCAAAGCCTTAACACGTTCTACGACCCCCGAACGGAGTCAATCGCCGATATTGCCGCTTTTTCGCAAAAAACCACCATCCATGCCATTGCCTTCCGCCAGAACCCCGATGCCATGCGCGTGCTGGAGCTGGTCGATTCGGGGCTGGAGGAAATTCTGGCTTCTGGCGAATGGTTTGGAATTGTCACCCGGTATTTGAACAATCGCAACAATTAGCCATTTCGCTTGTGACAAACCATTTCATACAGCGCGTCCATATGCGAATCCGCGATGCCCAGCTCTGCCAGATGCGTGGCTGTGTTTTGTAAATATTCGTGATTAGGGCCGGCAGAACCTTTTGCCGAGGCAATCACCTCCGCTTGTCGCTCGGGTGAAAGCCCGCCGGCATATTGTCCGTGATCCCTGTCCACAATATAGCAAACGGCGCGAACAATATCGCCGTTTTTCAACACCACTTCCTGAAAACCCTCGACATAAGCCGCCGAAACCAGCTCACGCGCACGCAGATATTCATGGGCCGCTGCGGCATTTGTTTCATCAATATAATAGGCCACGCCGTGGCAGCTTTCCCCTGCGGCGGCATCCAGCGCCAATACCAGCCCCGGGGATAATGCCGTGCCGCGATAATGCACCGACCACATGCAAAAATCCCGCCGGAAGCCGCGCAGTTCGGCCAGGTGTTTTTGCGCAAATTCAAACCCCGGATTCCAGATCAAAGACCCGTATCCAAACACCCATAACCCATCCTGATACATCACCATCTCCGTTTTGGGTGCCCGTAGCGGCTCAAAAGGTTTTCCTGAACCCATGGCTGTGTTACAATATCACAAGCCCAAGGGGGAGAAAAAAATGCGATGGATGCTCAAACTGTTACTCGTGCTGTCGGCGCTATGGAGCGGCTATTGGTATCTGGGCTTTACCGCGCAAAAGCAGCTTTATTCCAACCTGCTGGAAACCGGCCGCAGCCAGGGCTGGGTTGCCGAAAGCCAGGATCTTGCCGTGCTGGGATACCCCGATCGCTTTGATACCACGCTCAATGAATTCAGCTTCCAGACCCCTGACAAACGCTGGGGCTGGAGCGGGGATTCTTTCCAGATCAAGGCGCTTTCCTATAGGCTGAACCACCTTGCGCTGGCATGGCAAGGGCGGCAAAACGTGCAAACCCCGGAAGGCAGTTTCGGCTTTGAAGCCGGGCTTTTCCTGGCCGATCTTGTATTCTCGCCAGACGCAAACCTGCCGCTTTCGCGATTGCAGCTCGAAGGCGAGGCGATCGATATCAGCATTCCATCCGGCCTGAAAGCCGACATCACAACCCTGAATGCGGATGTATTCCAGGATGGAACCACACCGACCCGCTATCAGCTCGACCTTGATCTGCGCGATATATCTCTGCCCCCAACGTTCGTTTCCTCGATATTGCCCGGTAGATCGCTTTCCGGAATTGTCGAGCGCATCCACATTTCGGCGCAGCTGGATTTTGATCGCGAAATTGATCGCACGGTGCTTGGGCGCGGCTCAGCACCCGCTCCGGTCTTTGCCCTTATCGAGCCAAGCCTGATCCGCTGGGGCAATGCCGGGCTAACGGTTGAGGGCGAGCTGAGTGCAGCCAATAACGGCT
>JALSHK010000117.1 GCA_026982275.1 Paracoccaceae bacterium
TTGATCGATTCGGGGTCCGAGAAGCACTGGAAAATCTGGTCACCCGTTAAAAAACAATTCAGGATCGTCGCGGTGTTTTTGGCCCGAATATCCAGATATTGCGGGTCGGTGGTCCATAGATATGGCCCGATGGTGACGCCAAACAGGATGATGCCAAACACAATCATCCCCGCCATCGCGCCCTTATGGCTGCGAAACTGCACCCAGACATCGCCCCAGAGCGAACGGAATTTACGGGTGTCTTCGATTTCTTTTACAGAGCTACTCATAGCGGATCCTCGGGTCTAGCAGGCCGTAAAGCACGTCGGCAACAAGGTTGAACAGCACGATAAGCACCGCAAAAAGGAAGGTCAGCGTTTGCACCAGCGGGATATCGGCACCCTGAATGCCGATGATCAGCAATTGTCCAAGGCCGTTTACCTTGAATATCTGCTCGGTAATAATTGCACCGCCAAAGATTTGCGGAATGCCCAGCGCGATCACGGTCACTACCGGGATCATCGAATTGCGCAGCACATGCACCAGCAGCACGGTTTTTTCCTTCAGGCCCTTGGCCCGCGCAGTGCGCACATAATCCTGCGAAAGATTGTCCAGCATCGAGGCGCGCATAAAGCGGCTGATCTGGGCCGCATTATAAAGGCCCAGCACCATCACCGGCATGATCATCTGCCGAACTTGCTGGCCAAAGCTCTCCCAATCCACCACTTCCAGCGTGGTGTCGTAGATCGAGGGCAGCCAGAAAAAGCTGTCATTGGGCATCCAGACCGAAAAGATCACGATCAGCAAAACGCCGGTGAAAAATGTAGGCACCGAAAAGCCGATCATCGAGATAAATGTGCCGGCCTGATCAAACCAGCTATATTGCTTATAGGCCGAGATCACCCCGATCGGCACCGCGATCAAAATCCCCACCACATAAGACATGCCCACCACCCAGAGGGTTTGCGGCATGCGCTCGGCGATCAGATCCACCACAGGGCTGCGCGTGGCCCAGCTGGTAACGCGCAAGCGGCCTTCGCAATCCCCGATGCACCAGCCAAACCATTCGTAAAACAGGTTCAGCGGTTCGTTGATGAAAAACTGCTGGCACCAGAGCAGATAACGGACATACATCGGTGCGTCCAGGCCAAGGCTGGCACGGATTTTTTCGCGCACTTCGGGGGGGATGGTCAGGGGCAGGTTGCCCGTGGGATCATTCGGGGCCAGATCCAGAATAAGGAAAATGATAAAACTGATCAGCAAAAGCGTCGGGACGGTAAACATCAAACGACGAAGAGTGAAATTGAGCATGGATGCCTCGGCTTATCGGTCTTTTCAAAAAGGAAGGCTGCCCCGAAAGGATCGGAGCAGCCAAAGAGGTTTAGTTGGCGCGGGACCAGTCAGCCACATTCCAGAGCTGTGAATCCCAGACATTGAGTCTCACACCTTCCAGCGAGTTGGCACGCGCAGCCACATTACCACGGTGAACCAGTGGAATGATGGTGTAGGTCTGCATCAGCATGTCGTTCATCTCGATGGCAAGACGCGCGCGCTCTTCAATATCGGCAGTGCCGGACATTTCCGCAACCAGCGCATCATAGGCCGGATCACAGAAACGTGGCATATTGCCCCCGAGCCAGGCATTGTCTGGCGACGGGATTTCGGAGCAAACCCAGTTGCCCATATAGGCTTCAGGGTCGGTGCCATCAAAGGTGTTGGCATACATTTCCACATCGGCATATAGCTTCTGGAAGGTATCGGGTGAAGATTGGTCGCCGCCAAAGAACACCGCAGCGTCGATGTTTTTCAGCTCGGTTTCGACACCGATTTCAGCCCACCACTGCTTGATCAGGGCCTGAAAGTCCTGACGCACGGCATTTGTGGAGGTTTGATACAGGATCGAGAGGCGCACACCGTCGCGCTCGCGCACGCCGTCAGCACCACGAACCCAGCCGGCTTCATCGAGCAGCGCATTGGCACCGGCGATATCCTGCACTTCACAGCCCGCATTGTTTGGCGAGTTGTAAATAGCAGGCGAAGGCAGCACGTTGCAGGTTACTTTACCCGCCTGGCCATAGCCGATTTCCACCAGAAGCGGACGATCGATCGCCATCGAAAGGGCTTGGCGCACCGCGATGTCGGACATAAACGGATGCGGGTTTGCAACCGTGGAGCGGGCTTCGCCCAATGCGGGATCCGGATCTGTCAGGTTGATCATCAGGCGTTCAACCAGGGGGCCAAAGCCCGATACCACGGTGCCCATGCCTTTGGCTTCCATATCGGCCAGAATTTCCGGTGCGATTTGCAGATTCCATGCATAGTCGAATTCGCCGGTTTCCAGCACCGAGCGCGCGGCAGATGCGGCATCCCCGCCCCCTTTGAAGGTCAGCGTGGCAAAGGCCGGTTTGCCTGCCTCGCGGTAGTTGGGGTTGGCTTCCATGGTGATGGTGTCATTGGCGCGGAATTCGGTCACCACAAACGGGCCGGTGCCGATCGGGCCAAAGTTTTCCTCGGTGCAGGTCGGGGCGGCTTCACCGGTGCAATTTGCAAATTGTGCGGCTTGCAGCACGGGTGTGGTCGAGCCTACCAGCGGACCATAAGGAAACGGCTTGGGTTTGCTGAAATTGATGCGAACGGTGAGGGCATCCAGCGCCTCGACCGATTCAATATCGGCAAATTTGGCCAGCTGCTGGCAGCCACCGGATTCGTCCATGCAATAATTGGCGGTAAACACCACGTCATCGGCGGTCACGTCGGTGCCGTCTGACCATAGAAGGCCTTCCTTCAGCTTCCAGGTGATCGAAGTCAGATCCTCGGATACCCCGCCATTGGCCACGGTCGGAATCTCGGCTGCGATCATCGGCACCATGTTGCCGTTTTCGTCATAGCGCGCCAGAGGCTCGATCACCAGCGATGCGGCATCGATGTCTTTGGTCCCGCCTGAAAGATACGGATTCAGGATCGAAGCGGCTTGCCAATAGATGATATTGACATTGCCGTCACGGCCTTGCGCCATGTGGCTGCCCGCAGTGGCAGCACCGGCCATCAGGCCCGCCCCCAGCGTTGCGGTGATAAAATGTTTGAACTTCATAGTCTTCTCCTCAGTTGGTTATTGTGGTGCGCGGTTGGCTCCGCGCTTTGGTTATTCTACGAAATGGCAGGCGGCGAAGTGGCCTTCGCCGATCTCGCGCCATTTCGGGGAATCCTGTTTGCAAATCGCCTCGGCGCGCGGGCAGCGGGTATGAAAGGTGCAGCCCGGTGGCGGATTGCTGGGGCTGGGCACATCGCCCTCCAGAATGATCCGCTCGATATTTCCCGCTTGCGCCGGATCGGGGTGGGGCACGGCCGAAAGCAAGGCCTGCGTATAAGGGTGGCGGGGTTTCATATAGAGGGTTTCGCTGTCGCCCAGCTCCACCAGCCGCCCCAGATACATCACCGCCACGCGGGTGGCCAGGTGCCGCACCATCGATAGATCATGGCTGATAAAAAGATAGGTAAGCCCGAATTTTTCCTGCAAATCCTCCAGCAAATTCACTACCTGCGCCTGAATGGATACATCCAGCGCCGCAATAGGCTCGTCGCACACGATAAACTTGGGATTGAGCGCCAAAGCTCGTGCGATGCCGATGCGCTGGCGCTGGCCACCCGAGAATTCATGCGGGTAGCGGTCGGCAAAACGCCGCGCGAGGCCCACGGCATCCATCAGCTCGCCTACCCGCGCGCGTTTCTCGTCGCGGGTCATTTTCATGTGTTCGTCCAGCGGCTCGGAGATGATCGATCCCACGGTCATGCGCGGGTTCAGGCTGGCTTGCGGATCCTGAAAGATCATCTGCATTTCGGGGCGTTTGGCGCGTAGCTCGGCCCCCGAAAGTGTGGCGATATCGGTGCCGTTGATATCTATCGAGCCGCCGGTCACCTCGTATAGCCGCAGCACACAGCGGCCCACGGTGGATTTTCCACAGCCGCTTTCGCCAACCAAGCCAAGGGTTTCGCCCTCGAATACATCAAAGCTGATGCCGTCCACCGCCTTCACCGCCCCCACCTGGCGCTTTAGAATGCCGCGATGGACCGGAAAATGCATCTTGAGGTTTTTCACCTGCACCAGCGGCTTTTTATCGTCATCAAGCATCGATCGGCCCTCCGGCATCGGTATCCCAAAAACAGGCGACATCATGGGCCGCAGACACATCCCGCCGCTGCGGATTTTCTTTCAGGCAGCGCGCGAAAGCATGCTTGCAGCGGGGCGCAAATTCGCAATGCACCGGCGGGTGATCCAGATTGGGGGGCTGGCCA
>JALSHK010000118.1 GCA_026982275.1 Paracoccaceae bacterium
GCCTGCAGGCGGAGATCTGGGATAACTGGGACTCCTATGACACCCTCTATAGCCGGGGTTACTGGCGGCTGGATCTGAACCAGCATAGCAACGGTTTTCAAAGCTGCGAAAGCCGCACCACCAATAATGAAGGTTATGTTTTCAATCTGTTTACCGTAAGTGATGGCCGCTATGTCATACAGTTTGAAAATGATACCTGGGATTTTGGCAGTCAGGAGTTGAATCAGGATTTTGTCGTTGAAATTGACCGCCGCGGTGCCTGGAATATCTCCGGCACCAAAATCGACAACAAAATCAGAACCATTGTAATTCCGCCCAGTGACGGGCTCACCCGTTTTTTTAACGAGGTCGCCCGAGGGCTTACCCTATATCTGAGAAATGATCGCGGCACAGAAATTGCCCGTTTTTCCCTTCGCGGCACATCCGCCACCCTTAACCAGCACCGCGCCTGCGAAAGGCGAATATTCAGCGGATCTTTTCGCAGCAATGACCCGTTTCGCTGATCTCAGCTTCGCGCCCTGCGTCCGCCCCGCCGGATAGCGGGCAGATTGATGGCGATACCGGCCTCGTGTAATATCCCGTTCATCGGATGATCAGGGTGTTGGCCAACAAATTCCGCCAGCAGCCGCGCCGAGGCCGCGCGCAGCTCGCTCGCCTCGCGCGGCTCCAGCGCCCAATCCAGAAAAATAGACCGGCATTCCGGGGGTGATATATCAGGGATCCGGTAAGCATCGGCAATCAGGCCGCGCGGATCATCTGCGGAGGTGTTTTTTCGCATCTAGATATCTCTTAACCTTAAACCAATCAATTGATCCATAATTTGCCTCGTAGCCATAAGCTTTTGCTCCAGCGCTGCCACATCCACACTGGCGGTAACCCGTAGCAATAGCCGAACCGCGCCCTCTCCGGCCTGGGCGGGGGAAAACACACCCGGCACCGCCAGCCGGCTGATTTGCTGCACAGCATGATACAGTTCCAGAGCCTCGACAACAAGATCGCCCTCGTCTTTCGTCAGCCAGCCTGCCCGCGCCAGATCTGCCCCGCCCTGCCCCGGCACACTGCCCATGATCAGCCCGCCGGCCTGAACCAGAAGCTCTATATCCATCAGCCCGCCAGCACCGTTTTTAACATCCCAGACACCGGTGTCGGATTTGGATTCGGCCAGCCGCCGCCGCATTTCGCCGAGCGATTTCAGAACCGGGCCTGATGCGCGTGGCACGCTTAACACCCCGGAGATCACCCGCTGCACCGCTGCCGATACCGGCCCCGCTATCACCCGTGCGCGCAACAGCGCCATATGCTCCCAATCCCAGGCTTTGGTTCGCTGATAGCTGTCAAAAGCCGCCAGCGAGGTGGCTACAGGCCCTTGTCGACCGGAAGGGCGCAAGCGCATATCCACCTCGAAAAGCCCGCCTTTCGAGGTGGAAACCGTGAGCGCGGAAACCAGCGCCTGTGTAAAGCGCGAATAATAGGTCGCAACCGCCAGCGGGCGCTTGCCATCGGATTGTAGCGCGCCATCTGCATCATACACAACGATGATATCCAGATCGGATGATACGGTCATCTCTCTGGATCCAAGCTTGCCCATGGCAATCACCGCCGCGCCCTTGCCCGGTGGCGGGCCGTGGCGCAAGGTAAAATGCTGCACCACCACGTCAAACAACCCAAAAACGCAAGCCTCGGCGATATCGGAATAGGCGCGCGCCGCTTCCTTTGGGCTGGCCACACCGCGCAATAGCTGCACCCCGGCACGAAAGCGCATCTCCTGCGCCCATATGCGGGTGATATCCAGCTTTTGCTCATAATCAGCGCCATGGCCCAGCTCCTCCTGCAGCTCGGCTTTCAGGGCTTCGAGCGGCGGCAGGCTGCGATAGAATTCCACCCCGATCACCGCCTCCAGCACCCGAGGGTTTTGCCCGAGATAACGGCCCAGCTCGGGCGCCATAGTGCTGATATCGATCAACAGCTCCAGCAGCTCGGGCCGCGCCTTGAACAGCGAAAACACCTGAACCCCCGCAGGCAGGCCGCGCAAAAACGCATCAAACCGGATCAGGGCCTCGTCAGGATTGGCGGCTTTGCACAGGCTGGATAGAATGCGGGGCTTGAGATGGGAAAATATCCGCCGCGCCCGATCCGAGCGCAGTGCCGGATAGGCATGCCAGCTTTCGGTGATCTCGGCCGCGCGCTCGGGGGCGCGCCAATCGGGCCGGGCAGCCGGGGCGGTTTTGTCATGGAAAAAACTTTCGATAATATCATGCACCTGCTCAAGCCGCTCCAATATTTCGGCCTCAAAGCCCTCCAGATCGTCGTAGCCTGCCAAGGCCGCAAGCTGGGCGCGCTTTTCCTCGCCTTCGGGAATGGTATGGGTCTGGGTGTCATCCATCATCTGGATCCGGTGTTCGAGCTGGCGCAGGGCGCGGTAGGCCTTGATTAGCGCCGTGGATATTTCTGGCGGCACCCGCCCCTGCTCGGTCAGTGCTGTTAGCGCCTCGACCGTGCCGCGCTGGCGCAATTTGCGATCTTTTCCACCCATGATGATCTGCTGGGTTTGGGCGAAAAACTCGATCTCTCGAATCCCTCCCTGCCCCAGCTTCAGATCATGGCCCGCCACCTTGAGCGGCCCGTGCAGCCCTTTGTGTTCGCGAATTTTCAGCCGCATTTCATGGGCGTCCTCGATCGCGGCATAATCCAGATACCGCCGCCACACAAAGGGGGTGAGCGATTGTAAAAAACGCTCGCCGGCCTCGAATGCACCGGCACAAACCCGCGCCTTGATAAACGCCGCGCGCTCCCAGGTGCGGCCAAGGCTCTCGTAATAGCGCTCGGCCGGCTCGGTAGCCATGCATACCGGCGTAACCGAAGCATCGGGGCGCAGCCGCAAATCCGTGCGGAAAACATAACCCTCACCGGTGTTTTCGCTCAAAAGCCTGATCAGGCGCTTGGTAACCCTTATAAAGCCGGCCCGCAATTCGCCCCAGTTTTCAGGGGCGTGGCGGGTTTCGTCAAATAGCACGATCAGATCGATATCGGAGGAATAATTCAGCTCAAACGCGCCCATTTTCCCCATGGCCAACACAAACATCCCCGCTGCCTCCCTGGCGTCAGCCCCTGGCAGCTTGCCCCGCGCGATCTCGGCATCGATCAGGAATTGCAGGCCGGTATTGACCGCTGTATCGGCCAGCCGCGTCAGGGCATGGGTGACCTGCTTCAGGCTCCATAGCCCGCCGATATCGGCCAAGGCCACCAAAAGCGCCCCGCGCCTTTTGGCGATGCGCATGGAATTCGACAAGGACTGGAAGCTGGAACAATCGAATTCGAGCAGGGCCGAAAAGCTGTCCTCGACCGGCTGATCGGCAATGCGCATCAGCCAATCCCGCTCGCGCAGCATAGAGGCCGATAGATAGGCGCTTGCGCTGGCAACCGAGGCGAGCAGCGAAAGCAGCGGCTCGGGCAGGGTTCTAAACACCTCCCGCGCTTGCTCTGCGCGCTTGTGATCAAAGATCATCGCTGCGGATTGCACCTGATCGAGGCGCATTTACCTGCCTTCGTATTTTGGCGGGCGTTTCTCCATAAAGGCCATCACACCCTCGACAAAATCACGGGTTTTTCCGGCTTTGCCTTGCAGCCTGGCTTCCAGTGCCAGTTGCTCGTCCAAGCTGTTGTCAAAGCTCGCGCGCATCGCTTGTTTTATAAATTTATAGGCCTGGGTTGGCCCGTTTGCCAGCTTGCTGGCTCGATCATGCACGGTGGCGGCAAAGGCATCGTCCGGCGCTGATTCCCAGATCATACCCCAATCTGCGGCTTGGTCGGCGCTGATTTTATCGGCAAAAAGCGCGGCCCCCATGGATTTTGCAAAGCCCATCTGGCGAGGCAGCCAATAGGTGCCGCCCGCATCGGGCAGCAGGCCAATGCGGGCAAAGGCCTGAATGAAAAATGCCGATTTTGCGGCGATCACCACATCCGCAGCCAATGCCAGATTGGCCCCGGCCCCCGCCGCCGGACCATTAACCGCCGAAATCGTTGGAATCGGGCAATTATAAATCGCCTTCAGCAACGGCTCGTATTCCTCAAGAAGCGTGCGCTCCATATCGATATCGCCGGCATTGACCCGATCCCCGAGATCCTGCCCCGAGCAAAAGCCGCGCCCCGCACCGGTGAAAACCACCACCCGCCCGTCTAGCGGCGCATGCTGCACCGCATGTAACAGATCCACCCGCATTTGCGCGTTCAAGCCGTTCATCACCTCGGGGCGATTCAGCGTAATTTTCA
>JALSHK010000119.1 GCA_026982275.1 Paracoccaceae bacterium
CATCCAGTATCCGCCGGTTGGCCGCCGCGCGGGTCGGCTCGGAGACCGCTACAAATTCATCCAGCAGCTTGCGCAGGGTTCGCCGGTTAAACAGCCGTCCGAAATTCTGCTTCAGCACCTCCAGCAGATGGGTGGCGATCACCTCGGTCGGGGTGACCACCGAAAGCCCCTGAAGCGCGGCCTGCTCTTGCAAATCCGGCTCGATCCAGCGGGCGGGCGCGCCATATACCGGCTCGGACACATCGCGGCCCTTGGGCGGGCGGCTGGCATCATCGGCCAGCAGCACCAGCACCTTGTTGATATCCACCTCCGAGCGGGCAATTTCCACCCCCTGAATGCGGATCACATAGGTGCCATTGGGCAAAAGCGTGGAATCCGTCAGCCGGATTTCGGGGATGACCACACCGAATTGCGCCGCGATATGATTGCGCATATTCAATATCCGCCGGTCCAGCCCCGCGCTGTCATCCATTACCGTGGCCACCAGATCGGACGCGAATTCGAGGTGGATTTCATCCAGATCCAGCATATCGCCGAGGGTTTTTTGCGGGGTGGTGGCGGGGGTTTCCGTCACCTCGGCCTCGGCGGCCCGGGCTGCCTCGCGGGCTTTGCGCTTGAAGCTGACATAGGCCGCCGCCCCCAGCGCCGCCGCACCGGCAAAAAACGGCAGCATCGGCAAGCCCGGCACCAAGCCAAACAGCGCCAGAAGCGTGGCCACCGTGGCCAGCGCCGCAGGGTATGCGCCGAGCTGCGAGGTCAGCGCCTTATCGGCCGAGCCAAGCACCCCGCCCTTGGAAAGCAATAGCGCCGAGGCAATGGAGATGATTACCGAGGGAAATTGCGAAACCAGCCCATCGCCAACCGTTAGAATAGCATAAGTCTCAAAGGCCTGGCCAACCGGCATGCCATGCACAAACACTCCCATCACCAAGCCCATTACCAGATTGAGCATGGTGATCAGCAAGCCCGCCACCGCATCGCCCTTCACGAATTTCGAAGCCCCGTCCAGCGAGCCGAAAAACGTGGTTTCTTCCTGTTCGGTTTTGCGGCGGATTTTGGCTTCCTCGTGGTCAATCGCGCCGGCGGCCATATCGCTATCAATCGCCAATTGCTTGCCGGGCATGCCATCCAGCGCAAAGCGTGCGCCCACCTCGGCCATCCGCCCAGCGCCCTTGGTGATGACGATGAAATTCACGATCAGCAGCACGCCGAATACCACCAGCCCGAGATAGACCGAGCCCCCCATGATAAACATGGCAAAGCCCTCGATCACATCGCCCGCCGCATTGGTGCCGGTATGGCCTTCGCCGATAATCAGCTTGGTGGAGGATACATTCAGCGATAGCCGCAGCATCAGGCTGGCCAGCAGGATGGTGGGAAAAGCGGAGAATTCCAGCGGGCGGGTGATGAACAGGGTGATGGTGAAGATCAGGATCGAGATGGCAAAGCTGGCGGCAAGGCCGATATCCAGCACCCATGAAGGCATGGGCAGGATCATCATCGAAATCACAGCCATCAAGGCAATGCTGAGCATCACAGTGGGCTGGTAAAGGGTGGAGATGGAGATTTTTGGCATTGAGAATCCTAGAAAAGCGCACCGCTGGAGCTGGTTAACAAGGTGACGGTCTCGCCGCCGAGCATGCCCGAAGCCAAAGATCCCATAACGGCGGCAGGCACAGCGGTTTCGCCCTCGGGCACGGGCTGCGAGGCATAGGGCGAATTGGAAACCACCGGCGGGCCGGAGAGAAAGGCATGCTGCACCTCGGGGAAGCGGGCCGTGCGGGCGAGCTGAACCGGCGGCGAGACCGTGGGCAGGCGCAGGGTGGGCGCGGGGGCCTCGCCATTCAGCCGCGCCCGGATGCGGGCATAGCGGGTGCGGTATCGGCTGGCATAGGTCTCGGTGCGCGAATGATAGGCACCGGCGGCTTTGGTCCAGTCTCCGAATTCAGCATAAAGCCCCGAGAGCATTTGCGCGGCATAGGTGGCATTGGTCATCGGGTCAAACATCGCCTCGATGCTTTCGAAATTCATGCCGTGCCATTTGTAGTTGATCTGGAAACAGCCGACATCAAAGCTGCGCGCGCCGGCATTATAGCGCTCGGTCACATAGGCCAGCGCTTCCTCGCGGGTGTCAAACCAGAAGCCTTTGCCTTCCATATTCACCGTCCATGGCCACGGGCGCAGCTTGCCCCCGCGCGAACGGCCGGTTTCGGACAGGGTGATGGCATATAGCGCATCGGCGGGCATGTTTTGATTGCGGGCGGCGATGGCGCTGGCGGTATCGCAGATGGCGGCGATGGTATCGTCATCCACTTCGGCGCGGGAAGCCCCGCTCCACAGCCAGAACCCCGCCAACAGCAGGGAAGACAGCCGCAGCTGACGATATATAAAAACCATTCGCGGATTCTCCCAAACAGTGAACTGGATTCACATTTAAGAGAATATGATTACGAAAAGGTAAGCGCGGGCCGGATGCCGATGCGCGCTCTGGCCCTAATCGTCGAAGTTTCCCCGCTCGGCCCCGCGATGGCAGGCAGCGCAATTGGAGATGCTGCCGATGCGCGAATCATTTCGGGCCTGCGCGATCCGGCGAGCGCCATGCTCGCCGCGGAACCAGCGCAATTCCGAGATCCGCAGAGGCACCGCAATCGGGGAAACATTGCGCAGCTCTTTGGGCGCAAGCGCCACCAGATAATTGGTGATCTCTGTGCGGGCGGCATCGCCCAGGCTGGCATCCTCGCCAAAGTGATCGGTCAAATTGCCCATGATGGCGCGCCAGGAGCGCTCGGGCAGAAAGCCTGCGGGATAGGCCATATGGCAGGCCGAGCATTCTTCTTTGGTGGTAGTGTTTTCCACAACCCACGGCGAGCCCGCCTGGGCGGGGAGGCTGGAAACGGCAAGCATGGCCGCAATCGCAACGGAAGGGACGAGTTTTTTCATGGTGAGGCTCTCCTATTGGCTGATCATAAAGGCAAGGAAATTGCCTTTCTCTTGGGCAGTGCATTCGCGGCCCAGCACGGATGTGCAATTGCGGCGGAACCATTTGGCCACATTTTCAGGGTCGGTATAGCGATCGGGATTGGCTGATACCGCCATGGGCAGGATGGGCTTGCCAACCCGCGTGCGGCCAGCGGCCAGCGGATTGCTGGTGTGGCAGGTGGTGCAGGAGGGGGTGGCTTCCTTGCCGCCGGTAAACTGGGCAAGGAACATGGCTTGCCCCGCTTCTGCGGAAAAGGCACTAACCCCGGCCTCGGCAGCAAAGCCTGCCACAATGGCATCCCGGGCCGGATTGGCCACAACAGCGGCCGCGAAAAGAACGGAAGCGGTGCCTAGGACAAGAACAAATTTCGGTTTCATTGGGTAGTCTCCTTGGGGATAGAAATATTGGCGGGATAGAAAAAGCCGGATTCCGCATCGCTATGACAGGCAGCACAATTGCCGTTGTCATAGATCGGAGGGCGGGAAAAGACAGCGTCGGGAATGGCGCGATGGGTCGCCTTCCAGAACGGTGTTTGGGTGATGGCAAAAGGCGATTGCGGGTCCACCCGCGAAAACACATGCGCGGGCTTTGTATCCACAGAGTCAGAGGCGTTTTTGAATAGCCAGGTGGTAATTTCATCCACGGTTCGGGCGTCAAGGCTGGCATCTTCGCCAAAATGGTCCTCCAGCCCCGCCATCAGGCTGCCCCAGTTTTTGGCCGGCAGCAATGAAGGCGCATAGGCAATATGGCAATCCGAACATTCGGCCTGATACACAGGGTTGGGCGCGGCGACCGGCACCCCGAGCGGTGGTTTGGAGGTCAGCCAGAGCGTAGCCCAGACAAAGGCACCCGAAAAGCCCGCAATCAGCAGGGAAGACAGAATCGGGCGGGCCACAGCTTTGGGAGGCATATGGTCATCCTCGCGGATTTCCTTTTTGCCGGTGATGATTGATTTCACCAGATTTTCCCGCGTTCTCCAGCTCTCGAAAAAAGCTCCGGCCAAATGCAGGACAATCAAAAACAGTAAAAAATAGGCCAGAATTCGGTGGATTGACAGGCTGTAAGTGCCGAATTGGAAGCTGGTGGCAAAGCCGAAAGGCCCGGTTTTGAAAATGCCGCCCAAAGTGCTGGCGCCGGTCAGGGTGAGCCAGAATATCGTGCCCAGCAGGGCGATGATCATCAAGGCCCCCAAGGGATTATGCCCCAGATGACGCGCCGCCGTTTTGGAGCGGATTTCGGCGATATGCCTGAGCACCTCGCGCGGGCCTTTGATGAAGCTG
>JALSHK010000120.1 GCA_026982275.1 Paracoccaceae bacterium
CCGGATGCGCGTGGCGTTGCGCCAGACCAGCACCGGCGAGCGCGCCATCATATCCGCATCCACCCTCGGGGCCATGATTACCCGATCATCCTTTTGCGCCGCTTCGCCCAACATGCGCTCGAAATCATGAAAGCTCAGCTGCGGATCGCTTAAGGCATGGGCCAGATCGAGGATCGGATTATCGGCCGCTTGCCGATGCACGCGGCTTAAAATCAGTTTGCGCCCCTTTGGCAGTTTATCAAAGGACATCGCGCCGGATTGCCCCACAGGGGCGAGCTGGGCCGGATCGCCAAACAGCACCAAGGTCGGAAAAATCTCTTTCAGGTCGTCGAGCTGCTTGTCATCCAGCATCGAGCTTTCATCAACAAAGCCGATATCAAGCGGATCTGTCCGCCGCTTCCAGCCGGTGATGAAATCCGAGCCGCGCAAACCCGCCGTGGCCAGCGCACCGGGGATGGATTTGTTAAGCTTGTAAAACGCCTCGGCGCGGTCCAGCGCGGCGTCGCTCAATCCTTCGATCTCGGGGCGCCCGGCGCGGCTTTCCAGCCATTCGGCGATTTGCTCGTATTCGGGATCGTAAATCGGGGTGTAGATAATGCGGTGAATGGTTGTGGCCGGCACCCCGTGGCGGCGCAAAACGCTGGCGGCCTTATTGGTTGGGGCCAGCACGGCAAGCGTGCGTTTATCCGGGCGCGGCTTGCCCTCGTAATCACCCGAAACGATATCGATCCCGAGCGCGTTTACCGCCTCCACCAGCTTGGCCAACAGCATGGTTTTGCCAGACCCCGCCTTGCCCAGCACAGCAAGCATGCTATCGCCTCGCCCTGCGGGGGGCGTAAGCTGCTCGTTTTCCAGATCCACGCCGGCTTTGAGAAGCTCGCCGGCAATGGTGTCATAGGCCTCGGCCTGATCGTCAGACAATATCATAGCGGCTCCGCAAGTGATTTGCGGAATCATAGACGGTTCAAACCATGAACACCAGCGCTAGGCGACCAGTATTTGCGAGGATTCCATCATTGGGAAGGACGCATCAAACCACGCTTCGACCTCGGTTGGCTCAATGCCGGATCTGGCGCAAATGCTGGCTTTGGAGGCTTCGTCCAACGCCCACAGGCCCGCGCTGATAGCGGATTTTCCCTTGCCCGACGTGCCAAGAATTTCCGGCTCCCAGCCAAGGCGCTTGTATATATGCACCATGCGCGCATCAAACACCCCGACCGAGCTATCCAGCGCCCAGCGAATACCGGCCTCGCAGCCCGCAAGACAAACCGCTGCACCAACGCGCGCCGCCAGCTTGCCCACATTGGGCGACAGGCAAAAACGGGTGGTTTCCCAAATCAGCGGGCTGATGATTTTCTCGCCGCCGATCAACGAGGTGAAATGATCGTTGATCATGGTGTCGCCGGTGGTGGGCAGATTGCGCATCGAGCCGCCATGGCTGCCATCGGGCAATTCATAGATCATATAAAGCGGATTGACGCGGTCGTATTCGTCGGTCTCGAAGCCGTCTTCGGAGACCGTTACATCCCAGCCGAGCCGCTCCTTGAACTGGAAAGCGCGGTCTCGAAACATGCTGTCACGCAGCTTGGGAAATGCATCAAGTGCATCGGCGTATATATACTTAATCATAGGGTGTTCCTCGCAAATTCGATGCATCAACTGATGCGTTCAAATCGTTAAAAATTACTTAATCCGGTAGGGACCAGAGGCTAGAAGGAGATCAAGCCCCGGGAATAGGCGGTGGTGACCGCGTGTATCGTATTGAGCGCGCCGAGCTTATGGCGGGCGGAATCGATATAGACCCTTAGCGTATGCTCGGATATTTTGAGCTTTTCCGATATTTCCCCACGGCTTAGCCCCATAGAGAGGTATTTTAGCGAATCGGTCTCGCGTGGAGATAAAGCTCGGGTGTCAGCTTGGGCCTCGGGGATCAGAATATCGGTAACGCGCCGGTGAATATAGTGGGATATCAACATCATATCGCGCTTATACTCCTTGGAGAAGGTCTCCCATGAAGCATCGCTGCAATTATCATTGATGGTGAAGAGCGCGAATTGCCCGTTCGGCCCCCGGATCGGCACCGATAGCCCCTGGTTGCAAACGCCTGCCGCGATGGCTTCGCCCAGAAATTCGCGACTGCCCCGGCCAGACCAGTCCAGCTGCTTCCAGTCCATCGGGTGGAATTGCTGCAGCGCGCCTTTGACCACCGGATCAACCTGCACATATTGCTGGTCGTGGTAATATTGCATCCATTCAGGGGAATAGGTAAGCGCCGCATAGGGCATCGGACCGACATTGACCGCATGATATACCGCATTGGAAACGCCATAAGACTCTCGCAAAGCCACCACCAACGACTGCACGTCATCGGGGGTTTGGCTTCCTTCCAGAGCCTCCAGAAACGTCTCCAACTTTGTCACAACATACACCCAGACCAGTGGTACTGCTGGAGTTTCTCGCGAGTTCCGAAGCCGCTACCAGTATCGCATCATCCAGATGCTCCGCCAGCACAGTCATTTCATTGTTCAATGCGCAAGCCCGCAGGTCTGCCAGAACGTCGATCATCCAGTCTTTTTTCACTGTATCACTCGCTAAGCTGTTTTTTCAAGGGTCCGCCATGGTTCAAGGTGAGTATTGCCGCCGTGTTTGTATTAATATGCCATATATATATGGCCGAATACATTCCCCATAAACTGCGAGGGGCACCCGCAGAAACTGTTGAAATCAAACGATTTCAAAAGATGCCCCCGAAATAGCATGCAAAAATGTATGATTCGTTACAGCGCGCTAAGCATTTAGCGAATCATATACATCCTCCAGCGTGCGCAGCCCCGGCGCGGGCGAATTTACCAGCACCGCCATATTGCCCGGCTTATGCTGGTTGCGCATCATTTTGATATGGGCATCCGGAATATCGCTCCATGGAAACAGCTCGGACATGCAGGGATCGAGCCGTCGCTCCAGCATCAGCTGGTTGGCGGCCGAGGCTTGCTTGAGATTGGCAAAATGACTGCCCTGAACCCGCTTCTGGTGCATCCACAGATAGCGCGCATCAACTGTCAGATTATAGCCCGTGGTGCCCGCACAAATCACCACCATACCGCCGCGCTTGACCACAAAGGTCGAGACCGGAAAGGTCGCCTCGCCGGGATGCTCGAATACCATATCCACATTCACGCCCTTGCCGGTGATATCCCAGATCGCCTTGCCGAATTTTCGGGTCTCGGCAAACCATGCTTTGTATTCATCGGTATTTACGATGGGCATCTGCCCCCAACAATTGAAATCCTTGCGGTTAATCACGCCCTTGGCGCCCAAACCCTCCACAAATTCCCGCTTGCTTTCATCGGAAATCACCCCGATTGCATTGGCGCCAGCGGTATTGATCAGCTGTATCGCATAGGATCCGAGACCGCCAGACGCGCCCCAAACCAGCACATTCTGCCCCGGTTTCAGCGTGTGGGGGCGATGGCCAAACAGCATCCGGTAGGCCGTGGCAAGCGTAAGCGTATAGCAGGCGCTTTCCTCCCATGTCAGGTGCTTGGGGCGATGCATCAACTGCTGGGATTGCACGCGGGCAAACTGGGCAAAAGCCCCGTCCGGCGTTTCATATCCCCAGATCCGCTGGGTGGGAGAAAACATCGGGTCGCCGCCATTGCATTCCTCGTCATCGCCATCATCCTGATTACAATGCACAACCACCTCGTCGCCAACCTTCCAGCGCTTCACCTTGTCACCCACGGCCCAGATAATGCCAGAAGCATCCGAGCCGGCAATGTGGTAATCTTCCTTATGCACATCAAAGGGCGAAATAGGCAGGCCAAGCCCGGCCCAGACCCCGTTATAATTCACCCCCGCCGCCATTACGAGAACCAATACCTCATGGCTGTCAAGCTTCGGGGTGTCGACCACCTCCAGCTGGAAGCTTTTATCAGGGTCGCCGTGGCGCTCGCGACGGATCACCCACGCATGCATTTGCCCGGGCACATGGCCGAGCGGCGGGATTTCTCCAATATTATACAGGTCTTTCAGTTCAGTCATGGGCCAGTCCTTTTTGATTTCACCGCGCAAGAATATTGCGTTTGTGCGCTTCATTTTGTAATGACATTATAACGGCAATCGCGCAAGTATTTTTTGTGCGCTGCACCAATCTAGCCGCATTTCCTCTTGCGACAAGCCCTTTCGCCACCCCCGGACAATAGCGCCCGGACCAGATAAACGCCGCTTGCAACATCAATAACAA
>JALSHK010000121.1 GCA_026982275.1 Paracoccaceae bacterium
CCATTTGCCGTCAGGATCAGGGTGCCCGTCGTGAAGCATGGTGGCACAATAGGAATGGAGTCAAAAGACAGATCGGAGATGATAATGGATTGCGCGCCGGTTGAGCCGTTATAATAAATAACGTCCACGCGACCGACAGGGCCGGCGATATTCACCTGCACCGCACCGGCGGCCGCGGTTTGGTCCAGCAAATCGGCAGGGCCAGAGGTGAGGGTGGCAACATCGGTGGCGCCGATCCCGTCCACACCGCCGGTGGCAATACCGGTGATCACATTAGTGCCGGCATTGGAAAATACAATGCTTGTGGCCGGAATGAGAGTCCCGTTCACGTCATAAGCCACGATTTCAACCAGATCCTGCCAGCTATTGGCGTCAATATCGCCAATCCAGAAGCTCAGATTGCTAACGCCGTCAGTGTAATTTGCCGGATCGGTGGTGGTGAAATCAAAGCGGGCCGATACGGTTTCGGTAATTCCGGCACCGGAGGTCGAGCCACCGTTATCAAGGTTGGTGAGCAGCAATCCGCTATTGGCTGGCGTTGCGGTGCCAACGTAGTTCCCGCCGGTAACCAGCTCGCCCGCATTGGCAAAAGCCGGATCAATGGTCGGATCAACCGCGGTTGGATAATTATAGTCGTAATAATTTGCGACATCTGTGCCGGGGGTGAGCGAGGCCAAAACCTGCACCGTCCCACTTCCGGGCAGTCCACCAACAACAGCTGCAGTATTGGCAACGCCTCCGGTATCACCGGGATAACCGCCTGGGTCCAAGAAGTTCGCCAGCTGTCCGCCGGTGCCTTGCGTAGCATCTGCCCACACTAATGTTTCAGCCATTTTAATCAATCCTACTCAAAAATGGTATAACCTTTAAAAGTTCATACCTATTCTTATACTCGTTAGCAACTCATACGTCTGTCGCTGATGTGACTGTAGCCTACCTGAAACAAGCAAAAAAGTCAAAATCATTGAGAATGTGGTTAATTACAGCATATTTTAGTGTAATTTTAGGCGATTTCCCGCCATATTCCCGCCATAAGGGAGGCGTCAAGCCTCGGATTTACACGATCACCTTCCTGCAGGGGGAGGGATTCGGCGGGAAATGGGCTGAAGCACCGACATAAGCGCGGGCTTTTGCCCCTCGTTTCCGGCGTTCGAGAGGATGTCGGCCAGGGCTTCGATCGAGGCGAGCGAATGGCTGGCGCAAAAGCAATCCACATGCGGTAGCAACGCCCTTATCCCGGCCGCCTTTGGCGCAAACCCGTCCCAGCGCAAAAGCGGATTTAGCCAGATCAGGCGGCGGCAGGATAGCCGGAGCCGCTCGGCTTCCTTTTCCAGCAGGGTGGCGTCTTCGCGCTCCAGCCCGTCGGTGATCAGCAGCACCACCGCCCCCTGGCCCAGGGTGCGGCGGGACCAATCCCGATTAAAGGCATGCAGGCTCTCGCCGATGCGGGTGCCGCCTTCCCAATCGCGGGCCTGATGGCCGGCAGCGGCCAGGGCGGTATCGATATCGCGGTTTTGCAGGTGCCGCGTGATGTTGGTAAGGCGGGTGCCAAAGGTGAAGCCATGCACCTTGGCCCAGCCGGCACCTTTGGTCTGGCTGGCGGCATGCAGAAAATGCAGCAGCATGCGGGAATAGCCCGACATGGAGCCGGAAATATCGCAAAGCGCCACCAGATTGGGCCGTCGGGTTTTGCGCTCGCGCATATGGATTTTATTGAAATCGCCCTGACGCATGGAGGCGCGCAGGGTGGCGCGCCAATCGGGCAAATGCCCGCGGGGGCCGGGCGTGCTGCGGCGGCTGGCGATCGGCTTTACCGGCAGGGTGATCCTGGCGATGGCGCGCAGGGCCTTGGCTTGCTCGGCGGCCGACATTTGCTCGAAATCGCGGGTTTTGAATTGTTCCGAGGTTGAAACGCTCAGCACCGCCTCAAGGTCAACCTCCTCGCCGTCTTGCATCGGTTGGGGCCTGGCTTGGCTCGCGCCGTCGAGCAAGGCCTCGGCGGCGCGGCGTTCGGCGTCTTTCTTTTTGGCAGGGGCATTCGCGCCGCGCAGGGTGGGCCTCAGCAACCCCATCATGTGTTCCAGAAATTTCGGATCACGCCAGAAAAGCCGGAATACCTGCGCAAATACGGTGCGCTGCTCGGCGCGGCTCACAAAGCAGGCTTGCAGCGTCCAGTAAAAATCCTGCCGCTCCGAAAAACCCACGGCCTCTACCGCTTTGATCGCATCTATCAGCCGCCCCGCGCCCACAGGAATGCCCGCCGCCCGCAGGGCCCGGGCGAAATAGGTGATATTGGCGGCGAGCTTGCCGTCATCGGGGATTTCAAGATCGGGAAGGCTGACCATTTATTCCAGCCCCTTCCTCGCCTCGTCAAGAATTCTGCTGGCCTCGCTGCCTGCCAGCTTTTGAATATCATCCTGATATTTCAGGACCGCCCCCAGCGTATCCGCGATAAGCTGTGGCGATAGCGCAATCGCGTCCAGCGCCAGCAGGCATTTGGCCCAGTCAATGGTTTCGGCCACGCCGGGTTTTTTAAACAGGTCTTCCTCGCGCAGCCGCTGCACAAAGGCCACGACCTCGCGGGAAAGCGCCCCGGTTGCCTCGGGGGCGCGCGAATGCAATATCTCCATTTCGCGATCAAAATCGGGGTAATCCACCCAATGATAAAGACAGCGGCGCTTCAGGGCGTCATGCACCTCGCGGGTGCGATTCGAGGTGAGGATCACAATTGGCGGCTCGGGGGCTTTGATGGTGCCAAGCTCGGGGATGGTGACCTGAAAATCCGAAAGCGCTTCCAGCAAAAAAGCCTCGAACGGCTCGTCGGTGCGGTCTATTTCGTCAATCAGCAGCACAGGCGCGCCCCCGGCTTGCGGTTGCATTGCTTCCAGCAGCGGGCGGCGGATCAGGAATTCGTCGGAAAAAAGCTCGGCGGTGAGGGCTTTCCGGTCGGTGCCCTCCACGGCTTCGGCGGTGCGAATTGCCACCATCTGCGCGGCAAAATTCCATTCATAGACCGCGCTATTCGCGTCCAGCCCTTCATAGCATTGCAGCCGGATCAGCCGCCGCCCCAGCCCCTTGGCCAGCGCCTTGGCGATCTCGGTTTTGCCCACACCGGCCTCGCCTTCCAGAAATAGCGGACGGCCAAGCCTGAGGGACAGAAACACCACCGTGGCCAGCGCTCTGGAGCAGATATAGCCGGTTTGGGTCAGCATATCCCGGGTGGATTCAATGGATTGTGTCAAGGCAGGATATCTCCGTTTTGCCCCATAAGACAAAGGCAGGCGGCCCGGGTCAAGCATATTTGCAAATCCCGGTATTGCTGATAGATTGCGCCTGGCCAAACCATAGCGCAGGACCCGATGGAAAACTACGACAACACTCTGGAAATCGCCCTGAGCTGGCACAATGCCGGAAAAGCCGTGGCGCTGGCCACGGTGATCGAGACATGGGGCTCGGCCCCGCGCCCGGTGGGCAGCCAGCTGGTGATCTCCTCGAATGCCGAAATGATGGGCTCGGTTTCGGGGGGCTGTGTCGAGGGCGCGGTGGTGGAAGAGGCGCTGGAGGTGCTGGAAAGCGGCAAATGCCGGCTGCTGGAATACGGGGTGGCGGATGAGGAGGCCTTTGCCGTGGGGCTGGCCTGCGGCGGAAAGATCCGGATATTGCTGGAGCCGCTTGGGGTCGGGCAAGGCCCGGAGATCGCGATGCTGGAAACGGTATTGCAGCATAAAAAAGCGCTGGAGCCGGTGGCGGTCGCGGTGGATCCCGACAGCTTCGAGCGCCGGATCCTGCTGGCCGGCAGCCCTCTGGCGCAGGCCCGTTTTGTCTCGGACAGGTCGGGCATGGAGGGGCGCTGGTTTGTTATCATTCATAACCCGCCCTTGCGGATGGTGGTGGTGGGGGCGGTGCATATCGCCCAGCCTTTGGTGCAGATGGCCCGGCTGGCGGGGTTTTCGCCTGTATTGGTTGATCCCCGCTCGGCCTTTGCCGCCGATATCCGCTTTCCGGATGAAACGGTGCTGGAAAGCTGGCCCGACAAAGCACTGGAATCGCTGAATCTTGACGCGCGCACTGCCGTGATTACCCTTTCCCATGATCCCAAGATCGATGATCCCGCGATCAAGGTGGCGCTGGCCTCGCCGGCGTTTTATCTCGGTTGTCTTGGCTCCAGACGCACCCATGCCAAGCGGGTATCGCGGCTAAAGGCGGCGGGTATACCATCCGGGACCA
>JALSHK010000122.1 GCA_026982275.1 Paracoccaceae bacterium
AACTACCACCGCAATATATGGCACGGGGTGCTGACCCCGCTAAATACGCCGCAACCTTTCCTGATTGTGGATTATATCGGCGCGGGGAATAACCTTGAGGAATATTTCTTCAAAACCCCGTTTCAGGTGATGCTGCCCGATGCCTAGCCCGATCCTGTTTGGCCATGGCGCGATTGATCGCGCAGCCCATCTGCGCAATGATACCCCCGCACAGGCTGAAATGCTGGCCGCGCCCGATGCCCGCTTCATGGCGATGTGGCGCGGCAATCTGCTGGTGAGCGACACCCCCGAAATTGCATGGCTCACCCATGCGGATATCCAGAAGGCCACCCCGCGCGGCGATCCGTTGTTTCTGGGCCTGCTTGGCGGGCAGCCGCGCTATGCCTGTGATATCCCCGATTGGCAGCATGCGGGCAGCGACGAGGGCCAATTCGAGCGAACCGAGGCGAGGCACCCTGCCCTTTCCGGCACCTTTCGCGATTTCCGCAGCCTGTTTTTCGCCCTGCCTGATTCCGGGCTTGGCGATGCCGCCACCGCCAAATCCCTGCTGCATTGGCATAACTCCCACCGCTATTGCGGCTATTGCGGCACCCGCACCAGCCTCACCCATGCCGGCTGGCACCGCAAATGCCCGAAATGCTCGCGCATGGGCTTTCCCCATATCGAGCCGGTGGTGATTATGCTGATCACCCGGGGCAACAAAACCCTGCTTGGCCGCTCCCATGGCTGGCCCGAGGGGATGTTTTCCCTGCTGGCGGGCTTTATGGAGCCGGGCGAAACCATTTCGGAGGCCGTGGCGAGAGAGGTGATGGAGGAAACCGGCATCCGGACTGGCCCGGCCAAAGTGCTGGATGACCAGCCCTGGCCCTTTCCCGGATCTTTGATGATCGGCTGCCATGCGACGGCGCTTTCAGAAGATATTAACCTTGACCCGATAGAGCTGGAAGCCGCGCTCTGGGCGAGCCGCGAGCGGGTGATGGAGGCGCTGGAGGGCCATGACCCCGGTTTTCTTCCGGCAAGAACAGGATCGATTGCGCGAAATCTACTGGATAGATGGCTAGAAGACAGTCTATAAGCGTTCAAACTTTTTCGGAGGCCTGCCATGGAACTTTCATACACCTGCACAATCAATGTGCCACAAGAATTTGCTTATAATCGGGCCACCGACTTTGAACGCTTTGAGCTTGAAGGTTTTGGCAATCTGGCACCGTTTGAGCCATCCAACAAAATACGTGCGCCCGAAATCGGCGCGCGCTGGAAAACCTCGGCAGAATTTCAGGGCCGTCCACGTCGTTTTTCGCTAGAGCTGTTCGAGCTTACCCCTTGTGAAAAGCTGGTGCTGGGCAATAAATCGGAAAAATACGATGTGGAGGCGCATTTCGATTTTATCGAAAAAGGGCCGGAAGAAACCGAATTCACCTTTCATTTGATCGCCAAGGCCAATTCCATCACCGCGCGCCTGATTCTACAAACCATCCAGCTGGCCCGCGCACGGATTGAAAAAAATATGCAGGTGGATTTTGACGCCATGGCCGAGCGGATGGAAGCCGCCTATGACGGCGTTTAGCCCAGGTTGCTGCGGAATTCAGACATCGGATAGCTGCCCAATATCCGCAGCGAGCTGGTGAAAAATTCCAGCTCGTCCAGTGCGCGCTTCAGCCCCTCGTCTTCGGGGTGGCCCTCCACATCGGCGTAAAATTGCGTGGCGGTAAAGCTGCCATTCACCATATAGCTTTCCAGCTTCAGCATATTTATGCCATTGGTGGCAAAGCCGCCCATGGCTTTATAAAGCGCCGAGGGCAAATTCCGGACCTGAAACACAAGGGTGGTAATCAGCTTGCCCTCGCGCTGCACCGGCGCGGGCCTGGGCGCGGTGATTAAAAACCGTGTGGTGTTATGGCTGTTATCCTCGATATGGCGCGCCAAAAGGTCCAGCCCGTAAAGCTCTCCCGCCAGCTCCGAGGAAAGCGCGCCCATAGCGATATCTCCGGTTTTGGCCACATGTTTGGCCGAGCCGGCGGTATCGGCCCCGATAACGGGCCTGATCCCGTGCTTCGCCAAAAAACCCCGGCTTTGCCCGAGCAGCACAGTGTGGCTCATGGCGGATTTGATATCGCCAAGCCGCGCGCCTTTCACCCCGAACAGGTTTACATGCACCCGCACAAAATGCTCGCCAATAATATGCAGCCCTGATTCGGGCAAAAGCGTGTGAATATCGGCCACCCGCCCGTAGGTGGAATTTTCTACCGGCAGCATCGCCATATCGGCGCGCCCTTCCTGAACCGCGGCGATCGCCCCTTCAAAACTATGGCAAGGCAGCGCTTCTTGTGACGGAAACACCTCTACGCAGGCCTGATGGGAATAAGCACCAGGCTCGCCCTGAAAGGAAATAATCTGTTTCATATCGTTTTTTCACCCATTTGGTCGTTTGGTCGCGCTTTCTACACCTTGATTTTGCCATAAAGATACGGCTAAAACCCATTCGAGCAATCCCCTCTGGGCGCGACCTGGGCAAAAGTAAGGTATTTCATCCGATGAACACAATGGAAATCACAAAAGTTGTTGGCGGTGTCGCTGGCTCCCTGCTTATCCTCCTGTTGATAAAAATGGCTGCCGGTGCCTATTATTTCAGCGAGGAAGAAGGCGAAGCGGCCTATACGCTGGAAGTCGCGGATACTGCACCTGCGGAAGACGCGGTCGTTATCCCCTTTGCGGAAGTGCTGGCCGCTGCAGATGCCGATAAAGGGGCGCGGATATTTAACAAATGCGCTGCCTGCCATGCTGTCGAGCAAGGGGTGGTCAAGGTCGGGCCGTCTCTGTTCGGCATTGTGGATCGGGCCGAAGGATCTGAAGATTTCGGCTACTCCAACCCGATGGCAGAACTTGGCGGCATTTGGACCGTAGAAAACCTGAACGAATTCCTGATCAAACCTTCGAGCTATGTGCCGGGCACCTCGATGAGCTTTGGCGGTCTCCCCAAGGAAAAAGACCGCGCCAATTTGATTGCATATCTTGCAACCCTGCAATAGGGCCTGAATTTTATACCTGAAAGCCGCGTCCATGAAAAAAGGCGCGGCTTTTTGCTGTTTGTCGCCAGTTCACAAAATCGCGTCTTGCGCTGGCGGGTTTTCGCGCTACCATAATCTCCGACGATTTGCGCCTGCCGGCTCAGCAGTTTTCCGAACCGGCTGCAAAGAGATGGGGGTAAGCCCCGCATCGATAAAAATGGAGAAGGTAGAAATGATGAACCGCAGTCAAAGCAAAGCCCGTGCCATTGCCCGCACCGAAATCCCGCTCTGGAAAGTATTTAGCGTGCTGTTTCTGGCCGCCGCGCTTTCGCTGCTTGCCGGTCTGACCCACGCCGAAGAAGATACCACTATCAGCCACGGTCTCTCGCAATTCGGCGAGTTGAAATATGATGCGGATTTCCCCTATCTCGATTATGTAAACCCCGACGCGCCCAAAGGCGGCGAATATTCCACATGGGCCTTTGGCACTTTTGATTCGATGAATCCCTATATCACCAAAGGCAATGCGGCGGGCAGCTCGGCCATATTTGTTGAATCCCTGATGGTAGGCACAGCCGATGAACCCGATTCCGTTTACGGCCTTGTCGCCGAAACCATCGAATACCCGGATGACCGCTCCTGGGCGATTTTCACTCTTCGTCCCGAGGCCCGCTTTTCCGATGGCACGGCTGTAACCGCCGAAGATGTGGTTTTCACCCATAACGTATTTCTGGAAAAGGGCATCCCCTCATACCGTGCCATTGTGGAGGCGCAGATTGCCTCGGTCGAGGCACTGGATGATCGCCGTGTTAAATTCACCTTTCTCGAGCCTTCTGACGATAACACCAACCTGCTTCTGGCCGCCGGAACGCCAGTGCTTTCCAAAGCCCAGTTCGAGAACCGCGATTTTGCCGAATCTACGCTGGACCCGATCATGGGCACCGGTCCTTACGTGCTGGAAAGCATGGATGTAGGCAAACAGATCGTCTATGTATATAATCCTGATTATTGGGGGGCTGACCTGCCGATCAACATCGGCACCAATAATTTCGAGCGCATCCGCTTTGAATATTATGCCGATCCAACCGCTGCCTTTGAAGGCTTCAAAGCGGGGGAATATCTGTTTCGCACCGAGAATTCCTCTCAAGCCTGGGCACAAAATTACAGCTTCCCCGCCGTGGAAAACGGTTATGTTGTGAAAGAAGAGCT
>JALSHK010000123.1 GCA_026982275.1 Paracoccaceae bacterium
TAAATGCTTCAATGAATTCCTGTCCGACCTCATAGTTCCTCTGGCTGATCGCCGGCCCGACCGTTGCGCGAATCCGGCTGCGCTTTGCACCTAGCGCGCACATGGCGCTGATGCTGGCTTCCAGAATGCCGCCGACCGCACCGCGCCAGCCTGCATGGGCTGCGCCGATAACATGGCGGGCGTGGTCCTGGAAAAGCACGGGCGCGCAATCCGCTGTCAAAATGCCAAGGGCCGTGCCGGGTAAATTGGTAACCATGGCATCGGCAGGCGGCTTTTTTGTCAGATCTTCGGGGGCGGATATAGAGAATACATCCGACGAATGGGTTTGGGTAACCGAAAGCAGATGGTCCTCGCGAACCCCGATATAGCGGGCAATAAGCGCGCGGTTCTGACGGATGATCCCGGGGTTTTCGGGCGAACCATAGCCGCAATTCAGCGCCGCGAAATCGCCCGTGGAAACCCCTCCGAGACGGGTGAAAAAACCGTGCCTTGTTGATGAAAGCTGCGGGGAAAGAATGGGTGACAGGCTCATTTCGAAAACCCGGGCGCGGTGGTCAGCGCTTCTGAGGAAAGAGCCAGGACCTTGAACAGACGACCCATTTCGGCATCATCGATGAGCCGGTTCATTTCGGCATTGAAGGATCGGCCCGAGCTGGCTTCCAGCGCGTCTTTACGGGCATTGATCCCCAGATGGCGAAGAAATTCCCCTTGGGTGGTAAAGGCGAATTCAATATCATCGTGAACCAGATCGGAGAATCGCACATGGGCGGTCAGATCTGCCGCGCCCGGTGCCTCGAGCGGATCGGTGAACCTGTGGCTGGATATCGCTTGCAAGGTATCACCATAGCCGTGCATATCGCCATAATCAATAATAAGCGCTGCCCCGCTATTGGCCTTGACCAGTTTTGTGATCACATCTGCAAATGCTTCGGTCGTCTCGTTTATCTCCACCACATTTCCCGTTGCGATATCAGGAAACCTTCTATCCAGATCAGGGGCTTGTATGGTTTTCCCCAGAGTTTCCCTCAGGCCGGGCGAGATCAGTTTTTCCTGCCAGCCAAAATCGTTTCTGACAAATTGCCGGATGGGCAGCGCATCAAAAAACTCGTTGGCAACCAGCAAAACCGGCGCTTCGGGCAGGTCGTCCAGTTGCTGCAAAAAGGTTATGGCATGGCCGCCCAATGCAGCTTGCTGCTGCTGGCGCAATTTTTCGCTGCTTTCGAGCAGAAATACTTTTGCGCCCGCCAAAAAATCAGGCTGCGCCTTGGCGACGCGCAAAATATCGGCCATCAGCGTGCCGCGCCCCGGCCCCAGCTCTACCAGAGAAAACGCCTCTGGCGCTCCGAGATCCTGCCACATTTGCACCAGCCACAGCCCCAATAGTTCGCCAAACATCTGGCTGATTTCGGGTGCTGTGGTGAAATCCCCCGCAGCTCCGAAGGGGTTGCCGGATTGGTAATAACCATGCTCGGGGTGCGACAGACACAGCTCCATATAGCGATCCAGCCGCATCGGGCCGCTGCGCCGGATTTCGTTTTCTATGATTTGCCTGAGCAATTTTACCCTTTCGGCCTGATTTTGATGATGACGATCAACCCGATGATGATCATGGGCAGGGATAGTAGCTGCCCCATGGTAACGCCGGTTCCGGCGAAGGTATAGATAAAGCCGATGGGATTATCAATCGAGGTGAACTGGGCATCGGGCTGGCGGAAATACTCGACAAACCAGCGCGATATTCCATAGCCGAACAGAAACAACCCGATCACCCGCCCCGGGGTTTTCAGCCAGTCTTTGCGCCAGATTACATAGGTGATCACCAAGCCCAGCACCAGCCCTTCAAGCCCGGCTTCATATAGCTGGCTGGGGTGGCGCAGGCATTCGCCTACCCAATCGGGGGGGCATATCTGGGCGCGCGGATCGGGGAAATTGAACGCCCAAGGCACATTTGTCGGGCGGCCCCAAAGCTCGGGCTTGATGAAATTGGCGATTCGCACCAGAAACAGGCCAAATACCGAGGCGGCCGCGACGGCATCGCCAACGCTCAGAATCGGCAGTTTGTTCTTCCACGCGAATAGGATAACCCCGAGAATAACCCCGATAAATCCGCCGTGAAAGGCCATCCCGCCTTCCCAGACCTTGAAAATCGAAATCGGGTCAGCCATGAATTGCCCCGGGCTGTAAAATATGACGTAACCCGCCCTGCCGCCAAGGATAACCCCGACCACCATCCAGGTGAGCAGATCCTCGACCTGCTTTTTCTGCATCGGCACCTCGTTCCAGAGCCTGGAGTGGCTGATCAGAACCACGATATATCTCCAGCCAGCCACAAGCCCGACGATATAGGCCAGCGCATACCAGCGCAGGGCGATGTTGAATCCGAATAGATCAAAGGCGAAGATTTCCGGATCGATATTTGGAAAGGGAATAACAAAAGGCACGGTGGATTGCTCCTGTTCAAGTTCATTGGCCATGGCAATTTGCCATTCATAAGGTTATATATAGGGAGAAATTCGATAAAGGAACGAGCAATGCAATCACGCAATCGTGTTCTGGACGATATGTCCAAATTATTCAGCAACGCCATGGGGGTTGCGCAGGGGGCCAAAACCGAAGCCGAGACGGCGATGAGATCCATGCTGGATCGATGGCTGGCGGATCGTGAATTTGTGTCCCGGGAAGAATTCGAAGCGGTGCGCGGCATGGCGCAAAAAGCCCGAGAAGAGAATGAAGCCCTGAAGGCCCGCCTCGAGGCGCTGGAAAGCAAAACCGGCAAGACCTAACGAATCGCTTTACAGATGGCCGAATTCACTCCACCATATATAGTATGGCGGGAGCCTTTTGCCACGAGGTGTGGATGCTCCCCATAGAAGGCGCTGGAGCAAGGCATGCAAATTCAGGATCTGGACGACCTGCACCCGATTGATCTGGTGCAATCTTTGGCCACCTCGAAAGACTGGGTTTTCGAGCGCACCCATTATGACCAGATCGCGGTTGTGGTTGAGGGGTTATGGCAGCAATATGCCATCAGCCTTGTGTGGTCCGAGGCCAGCGAAACCCTGCGGCTGGTATGCAGTTTTGAATTTTCCCCGCCTCCTGCGCGATTGCCTGAGCTGTATGAAACCTTGAACCTGGCGAATGACAGTTGCTGGAAAGGGGCTTTTGCATATTGGCAGGATCAGCAGTGCATGGCCTATATTTACGGGCTGAATCTCTCGGGCGGGGCGGTTGCCAGCACCGCGCAGGTGGATGATATGCTGAAAATTGCCGTCGCGACCAGTGAAAAGCTCTACCCGGCCTTCCAGCTGGTGAGCTGGGGGGGTGATACGCCAAAAGCGGCCATGCAGGTGGCGATAAATGACGGATACGGACGGGCCTAGGATGGAGATCAAAAACGGGCTGGTGATTATTGGCTGCGGGAAAATGGGCAGCGCTTTGCTGGAGGGCTGGCTGAAAAGCGGGGTTTTGCCGCAAGATATCTGGATCATCGAGCCGAAGCCCACAGCGCGGCTGCTGGCGCTTGAAGGCCAGGGTCTGCATCTTAATACCGGATTTCCGCCGCAGCCGGCGCTTTGTCTATTGGCGGTAAAGCCGCAATATATGCAGCAGGCCTTGCCGCAGCTGCGCGAACTCAATGGTGGCTTAACGGTTTACCTTTCTATCGCCGCCGGTATTTCGCTGGCCGCACTGGAGGACAGCCTTGGCGAGGCCGCGATCATCCGCGCCATGCCCAACACCCCCGCAGCCATCGGGCTGGGCATTACGGCGCTGATCGGAAATGCGCGCACATCTACGGCTCAAATGGATCTCGCCCGATCCTTGCTGCAAAGCATTGGCGAGACGGTTTTGCTGCAAAACGAAGCGCAGATGGATGCGGTCACCGGCCTTTCCGGCTCTGGCCCTGCCTATGTGTTTTATATGATCGAGGCGCTGACGGAAGCGGGCATAGAGCAGGGCCTGCCCGAGGCGTTGGCCGGCCAGCTTGCCTTGGCGACGGTGGCAGGGGCCGGGCAACT
The DNA here is from genome assembly GCA_026982275.1 of Paracoccaceae bacterium. Lineage (GTDB taxonomy): Bacteria > Pseudomonadota > Alphaproteobacteria > Rhodobacterales > Rhodobacteraceae > UBA3077. Next base: position 4,017 of record JALSHK010000123.1, read on the forward strand.
GGCGGTCAGATCCTCCGAATCCGTGGCGCAATTGCGGATAAATGTGACCAGCCCCGAGGGCACGACAGAGGCGGGGCTGCGGGTGTTGATGGATGCGGATACGGGGCTAAAACCCCTGCTTGGCAAAACCGTGGCCGCTGCGGCGAATCGGGCACACGCGCTTGGAAAGCGCT
>JALSHK010000124.1 GCA_026982275.1 Paracoccaceae bacterium
CCAGCCGGTCAAAGCGGGTGAAATCCGGCGCGCCCTCAGCCACGGTGATGGCGCTGTGATCGGGCGAAAGATAATGCGAAAGCGCCAGCGCCATCACCGAGGGCTGCTCGAAAATCTCCTTGGTCATGAAATGCCGGTGATTGCCTTTATCTACCCGCATAGCATCAACATTCACCACCACCTCGGGGCGTGATACCGCATTGCCCAATGCGTCATATATCTGGTGGCTATCACGGTGCAACACCGCCCAGTCGCCCTCTTCCAGATAGGTGATGCGGTTGGTCTCGGAAGCCAGCGCCATCGCGTCGGAGCCGATATACATCTCCCCGTTCCCATGCCCGATGGCCAGGGGCGAGCCGCGCCGCGCCGCGATCATCAGATCGGCCTCGCCGGCAAAAAGAAACGCCAGCGCAAATGCGCCTTCAAGGCGGGAAAGACACGCCTTTACGGCGGCTTGCGGGGAAAGCCCCTGCTCCATATAGTCTGCGCAAAGCTGGGCCACGACCTCGCTATCGGTCTCGGAGGCAAACACGCGCCCCTTGGTGATCAGCGCCTCGCGCAGGGGTTGGAAATTCTCGATTATGCCATTATGCACCACCGCCACAGGGCCGGCAATATGCGGGTGGGCATTGGTTTTTGTCGGAGCGCCGTGGGTGGCCCAGCGGGTGTGGCCGATGCCGCTCAGCCCCTGCACAGGCGCGGCTTCCAGCGCGGATTTGAGCGCCGCCAGCTTGCCCGTGGCACGGCGGATTTGCAGCGCATCCTCCCCGAATATTGCCACCCCGGCGCTATCATAGCCGCGATATTCTAGCCGCGTCAGCGCCTCGATCAACAAAGGGGTTACATCTGTTTTGCCCAAAACACCGATAATACCGCACATTTTATGTGTCCTTTTTTCTGCTCTTTTCGTTTGTGCTTGAAGCCCGTGCCTATTTCAACGGCAATCTTGCCCCTGAAATATCGCTGACATATTCCGTGAGGCCGATTTACCCTTTCCCACAGGGCAAGTTTGCGGCATAAGGCCAGCAAATGAATGACAGGATATGAATATGGCCCGCGAATTAGCCCGGTTAGAAGTCTCCTCCCTCCGCCGCAATATGGGGCTGGCGATGCAGGGCGGGCTTGGCCTGTTTTTGCTATATGTTGTCGCTACGGGCAGCGGCATTACCAGCGGCGCAAGCCTGATCCTTGCCCTTGCCGGATTTGGCCTTTTGTGGTTTACATGGAAATTCTGGAAGGCCACCTCGGGGGCCTTGATCCTGACCACAGAAGGGCTGTTTGATAGTGATGGCCGGAAATTCTGCGGTTTTGAGGATATCAAAAAGGTCGATCGCGGTTTTTTCGCCTTTCGCCCCTCCGCCGGTTTCTTGATCCAGACCAAATCACGGGTCCAGCGCGGCTGGGCACCGGGGCTTTGGTGGGCTTTCGGGCGCAGCATCGGCGTGGGCGGCGCCACCAGCCGGCCTGCGGGCAAGCAGATGGCCGATATTATCAGCGTCATGCTGACCGAGCGCGGCACCGAGATCAAAAACATGGGCGACAAACCGCCCGAAGACTAGCTCCCGCGCGGCTTTACGCGGCGCGTGGGCGATGCGGCCCATGGGTCTTCTGGCCATGGGTGGCGCGGGTATCGCCCCCGCATATCCTTGCGCACATCGCTGTAAGAGGTTTTCCAGAAATTCGGCAGATCGGCAGTGGTTTGCACCGCGCGGCGCGCCGGAGATAGCAGCTCGATCAAGAGCGGCAGCCGGTCCGGCCCCACCACAGGATGGGTGTTCAGGCCAAACATTTCTTGCAAACGCACCGAAACCATCGGCGGCTCGCTGCTATAATCAATCGGGAGCCTGGTGCCGGTCGGGGCGGTTATGCTTTCGGGCACCAGCTTGTCGAGCTGCTGCTGCCCCTCCCAGCCCAGCCGCGCCAGCAAGGGCGGGCGCAAGTCCAGCTTGCCCAGATCGCTGCGGTTTTTGCAGCGGCCCAGATAGGGGGTGAGCCAGCTTTCCAGCTCCCGCATCAGGCTTCCCTCATCCATCGCGGACAGGGCCTCGCCGCGCGCGCGCAGCCATTCCACCCGCGCCACCAAAAACCGCGCCTCGCGGCTCCAGTTCAGACAAGACAGCCCCATATCGCGGATACCCTCGGTAATCGCGCCCGCCACCTTATCCTCGGGCGGGTCTTGCCAGCGGCGATCCTCCAGCGCAATCGCGCCCAGCCGCAACTGCTGGCGCGCCACCACCATGCGCTCGCGCTTTGACCATGCGCAAACCGGCAGCTCTCGCAGGTTTTTGCCGTGCCATTGCCGCAGCTCGCCTTCGCGCAGTGGCGCGGCCAGCCGGATTTTGGCCTCGCGCAGATCCCCATCCAGATCGGCGGCCACAATCAGGGTCGGGGCAAGGCTATCCCCCTCGGGCAGGGTGGCCCCCTTGCCCCCCGATAGCAGATACCGCCCCTTGCCCTGCGCGCGCAATTTGCCGATCCGGTCGGGGTAGGCCAGCGATAAAAGCGCGCCGATCGAGGCCTCTTTTTTGGCGGGTTTGTTAAAGCGCTTGGCCTCGTGGCGGATGGATTTCAGCGCGCGGCTATCTAGCCGGTAAGGGTGGCGATCCCTGAATTTGCGCTCGTTTTCCAGCGCGTCGATCCGCAGGGAAAGATCAACCGGCGCGCCCGATAGCGGATCGCGCGCCTCCAGCAGCGCGGCCAGCAGCGCGGCCTGCGCGCCCCCCGCCAGCAGCAGCATTTGTCCGAGGCGCGGATGCAGCGGCAGCGCGGCCAGCGCTTTGCCATGATCGGTGATGCGGCCGTTTTTCAGGGCGCCAAGGGTGGTGAGCAGGCTTTGCGCCGCCTTGAACGCTCCTGCCGGTGGCGGGGTCAGGAATTGCAGATCCTTCGGATCACTCACCCCCCATTGCGCCAGCTCCAGCACCAGCGCGCTAAGGTCCGAGGCTTCGATTTCGGCCGGCGCAAAGGCGCGCAACGCCCCTTCTTCACCCGCCGACCACAGCTTATAAGCCACCCCTTTGGCTACGCGCCCCGCGCGCCCCGCCCGCTGTGTGGCCTCGGCGCGGCTTACCTTTGTGGTGATCAGCCGCTGCATGCCCGCATCGGGATCAAACGCCGCGCGGCGGGCCTTGCCGCCATCCACCACCACGCGGATATCGGGGATGGTCAGCGAGGTTTCGGCGATCGAGGTGGCCAATACCAGCTTGCGCCCCGCCTTGAGCGGCGCCAATACCCGCCGCTGTTCGGCAAAGGGCAGCGCGCCATAAAGCGGCATGATCTCAAGGCCTTTTCGGGGTTTCAGCAGGCCAGATACGCGGTGAATTTCGCCCGCGCCCGGCAAGAAAGCCAGCACCCCGCCTTCGGTTTCATCCAGTGCCTGCTCGATCAGCGCCGCCATCGCCGGCTCAAAGCGCGCCTTGCCCAAAGGGCGGGGCAGGTGCCGGATTTCGACCTCGAAACTGCGGCCCATGGCGGTAATCACCGGCGCGCAGATCATTTCGGCCACAGGGGCGGCATCCAGCGTGGCGGACATGACCAGGATAGACAGATCCTCGCGCAGGGCCTCGCGGGCCTCAAGGCAGAGCGCCAGCCCGAGATCCGCATGCAGGGAGCGCTCGTGGAATTCGTCAAAGATCACGCAATCCACGCCGGTAAGCTCGGGGTCGGACTGGATCATGCGGGTTAAAATACCCTCGGTCACCACCTCGATTCTGGTGGATTTCGAGGTCTGGCTCTCGCCACGCATCCGGTAGCCGATGCGGGTGCCTACGCTTTCGCCCAGCCCTTGGGCGAGGCGCTCGGCGGCGGCGCGGGTGGCGACGCGGCGCGGCTCCAGCATCAAAATCCGGCCCTTGCAGAAATCGTTTTCCAGCAGATAAAGCGGCACGCGGGTGGTTTTGCCCGCTCCGGGTGGCGCTTGCAGCACCGCGCAGCCATCGCGACGCAGGGCCGATAGCAGCTCTGGCAGGATCGGCTCTATGGGCAGGCTTGGTTTCATGCGTTCTGGTAAAGGCGAAAGGCTGCGCCGCGTCAAGCCCCCGTTATGCCGGTGATCTCGGCGGCCACCTTTTTCACCATCGGGCCGGTTTTGGCCACCATTTCGCGGGTGAAGCGCTGGG
>JALSHK010000125.1 GCA_026982275.1 Paracoccaceae bacterium
CGCCAGCGCCGATAACCACGCCCAGCGCTTATAGGCATCAATGGCCAGCGCCACGCCCGCTATGAGCGCAAAATATATGTGCAACGGTCCCGCATTATCAGAGCCGCCCCCCACCAGAAACGGCGCAGCCAGCGCACCAAACACCCCGAGCGTGGCCAGAAGCGGCCCATAGACCCAGCCCAGCAGAATCGCCAAACCACCGGTAAGCGCAAGGCCGGTAAAGGCCGTTTCCTGCCCGATCAGCCCGTAGAGCATCCGCGCCGAAAGCACGCCGGCAAAAACCGCCACCAGCCCCGCACCGGCGAAGACCGAGGGCAACAGCGCAAAGCTGCCCGCCTCGTCCCCGCGCGATTTTCGCCGGATATATTCGCCAATCCCGATCAGTGCCGCCCCAAAGCCGATCGCGGCAAACACCCGCATTCTCGGGCTAAGCAGGCCGTTTTCGACCCCGTATTGCACCAGAAATACACCCGCCAACGCCAAGGACACCCCCGCAAGAATAAACACCCAGTTATCTTGCGCCCATTTGGAAAATTGCTTTAGCTTTCCACCGTTAAACACAAAGGCCCGCCGCTCGGGCTTGATTTTGGGCACCGGCTGCCATGCGCTTGCAGGCCTAGCAGCGGCTGGTGTGGATTTCGTTTGCAGCGGCGCTTGCCGGGTGGCCGCTTGCGGGGGTATTGGCTCGGCCTGCGTCGCTAGTGGTTTGCCGGCTGTGGAAACGCTGGCCTCGAGCGCGTCAATACGTTTTCTTAGCCCTGAAAGGGCGATCACCAGATAGATAGGTAAAACAACCGATATCAAAAAGAGCAGGCCGCCCAGAAGAACCAGAATTTCCACGACACACCCTCTGCGTTAAATCTGGCCGACAATGTAACCCTATTTGTTACATTTTGCAATTCTTACCCTGCGACACCCTGCCACAATTTGGCCTTTTGCAATCGGGCGCAAAGGGCATAGCTATAGATAAACGAAAGGATCCCCCATGGCTTTGCCCCCCCGTTTTCCGATTACGCCCGAAGAGATTGATACGGTTGTTGCCCGCTTTTATGCCCGCGTGCGCCAGGACGAGGTGCTGGCGCCGGTGTTTTTTGCCAGCATCCCTGATGACGCCGCCCGCTGGGCGCACCATGAAGAAAAGATCGCCCGCTTCTGGCGCAACGCGATCCTGCACGAGCGCAGCTATAGCGGCAATCCCCAGCACATGCACTCCATGCGCCCGATGATAAAGCCCGCGCATTTTGCCATCTGGCTGGGGATATTCGACGAGGTGCTGGCCGAAAGCCTGCCCGAGGATCTAGCCAAAAGCTGGAGCGCGCTGGCGCACCGCATCGGCGCGGGGCTTCGCATAGGGGTGGAGGCCAACCGGCAGCCCGAAGGCGGGGTGCCGATACTGCGCTAATAGCATTTTGCGTCAGCTGAACCTCCTATCGATTTTACCTTTGAGGCAGTGATTGTGAAGCAATCGCGTTCAATGGTAAAATCGATTCAAATTTGTCGCAAAGTGATTTAGTGCGCAGCGCTAGAGCTTTCTGAAGGTCAGATAATGCGGCACGCGGCCCTCGCGCACGGCTTTGGCCTCATAGCGGGTGCGGTGCCAATCGGCCCATGGTTTGCGCCAGCTATCCGGCCCCTCGGCGATCCATTCAAAATCATCCCGCGCCATCATATGCTCCAGCGTGTGGCGCACATAATCCTCGATATCGGTGGCCACGCGAAATTCCGCCCCCGATTTCAGCGCCCGCGCCAGCGGATCAATATTCTCGGCATTCACAAAGCGCCGCCGGTGGTGGCGCTTTTTCGGCCACGGATCCGGATATAGCAAAAACGCCTTATCCAGCGAGGCTTCGGGCAGCACATCCAGCATATCGCGGGCATCGCCTTGTAGCACACGGGCATTTTTCACCCCCTGCTCGGCGATGCGCGGCACCAGCATGGCCACGCCGTTTACATATGGCTCACAGCCGATAATGCCGATTTCAGGATAGGTTTGCGCCATATGCAGCAGATGCTCGCCACCACCAAAGCCGATTTCCAGCCAGACAGGGCGGGCATCGCCAAATAGCGCCTCAAGATCAATCGGGTGTCGCTCGGGGTTATCCGCCCAGCTTACACCCGGGGGGGTCAGCTCTTTTAGCGTGGTTTCCAGATGCTCGATCTGGCCCTTGCGCAGGGCTTTGCCATGCAGGCGGCCATAAAAATTGCGCCACGGGGCGCCGTGCGGGGCGGGGGGTATGGTCATGTCAGCTCTCCGGTTTCGCCCTGTGCATAGCGAACCCTGCGCCAAGGGTCAATTCTTGGCAGGCGGATCAGGATAGGCGCGGGTGAAAACCATGCGCCCCCCCTCCGAAAGATCGGCGCGATAGCCATAGCCGCCATGGTCAAAACCCTTGATCCCGGCTTCGGATTCGATCCGGTTTTGCACCACATAGCGCGCCATCATGCCCCGCGCCCGCTTGGCAAACAGCCCCACCACCTTGCGGCTGCCCTCGCGCTCTTCCATAAATACCGGCGTGATCACGCTTGGCTGCAATTCTTTTGCGTCCACCGCTTTGAAATATTCCACCGAGGCGCAATTCAGCAGGATCGACGCGCCGGTTTCATTGATCGCCTGCGCAAGGCGGCTGCCCCAGTATTGATAGAGATTCTTGCCGCGCTTGGTGGCCAGACGGCTGCCCATCTCCAAGCGATAGGGCTGGATATTATCCATCGGGCGCAGCAGGCCATAAAGGCCCGAAAGCAGGCGCAGATGATCCTGCGCATAGGCCAGATCATCGGCGCTCAGCGTATCGGCCTGCAAGCCGGTATAGGTATCGCCATTAAAGGCCAGCGCGGCGGGCTTTACCTGCTCTGGCAACGGGGCTTCGGCGAAATCCTGAAAGCGCGCGTGGTTCAGCTCGGCCAAAGCAGGGCTGATATGCATCAGCTTTTGCAGCCCCTCCACGCCGATCTGGCGCGCGGCGCGGCTCAAAGCATAGGCATCGGCCTGAAAATCCGGCTCGGTGGCGTCGATCTTCAGCGGGGTGCGATCAAAATCCAGCTTCTTGGCGGGGGAAATTACGGTGAGCATATCGGTCTCCTTTGGTAGGTTTTAGCGCGCTGGCCCGCGCGCGGCAAGCGGTGAAGGCTGGCCAAATCCGCGCAAGGCGGCTAGGCTTTCAGGATGATGGATTCCCTTGCCCTCCCCGCCGCCATGGCGGTTTTTGTTAGTGCCTCGATCTATGGTTTTGGTTTTCTGAATGGCGAAATCAGCGCCTGGCGCAGCTTTTGGAAAACCCTGCCGGTGGCGATTATGGCGCTGTTTGTGCTGGCTACGGGCGGGGGCTGGCTTTTGGGGCTGGCGCTTATCCTGAGCGCGGTGGGCGATTATTTCCTGTCACGCGAGGCAAGCCGCTTCACCCTCGGGCTGGTGTCTTTTTTGCTGGCGCATCTGCTTTATATCTGGCTGTTCTGGCAGATCATCGCGGCGGCGGATTTTGGCTGGGGGCAAGGGGCCATGCTGGCTTATGCGCTGGCATATGGCGCCTATCTATGGCCGCGCGCGGGGGAGTTTCGCGTGCCGGTGCTGGCCTATGTGCTGGTGATTACCGTGATGGTCAGCCTAGCGCTTTGGCTGCCCGCCGGATACGGGCTGGTGCTGCTGGGCAGTCTGGCTTTTGCCCTGTCCGATAGCGTTTTGGCGCTGGAGATGTTTGTGGTCTCCAATGCCAAAGCCAAAATCGGGCTAAGCAGGATTGTATGGGTCAGCTATATCGCCGCCCAAGGGCTGCTGGTGCTTGGCTTGGCCAGCTAGGCTACTTTGCTGCTGGCTTACGCCGCTTGCCCTTGTTTTTGGTGTCAGGATTCTTGGGCTTTTTGGGCTTTTTCCTGGAGGGAATCGCCTCGGCATAATTGCTTTTCTTTTTGCCTTTGGGGCCAGCCTCGCGCGGGGCAGCCCCCTCTTCGCGCGGCTTGCGCTTGAATTTGGTTTCTTCGCGGCGCGGCTTGCGCTTGTTGCCCTTGAAATTGCCATCGGATTTGCCCAGATCAGGCGCTTTATCCAGCAGGGTTATTTTCACCCCGGCTTCCAGCAGCATTTTGGAGCC
>JALSHK010000126.1 GCA_026982275.1 Paracoccaceae bacterium
ATCCAGATCATGCAGACGTTCGCGGATATAGGCATCCTTCACCCGCGCCATGCGGGTTCGGGTCGAGGTTTGCTCTTTTTCCACCGCCACCTCGGCAGCCAGCCCGCTCTCGATCGATTCAAACATACGGCTGCGCCAGCCTTTATCCTGGGCAAACAAGCGATAAGCCACCATCACATCGCGATGCTCGCCACTGGCCGCGCCCTTGTCAAGCAGCCCGTCGATTTCCGCCACCAGCTTGTCCAGCGCTTCTTGCAGCCGCGCCGCCTCCGCCTCTGGATCATCGGCCACCGGATTGGCTATTACGATATGCGGCTCGTGCAGCAGCACCACCCCTTCGGCCACGCCTTCCTGCCCCCGCAAACCCTTTACAAAAAACGGCAGCTGATGCTGGGCCGCGATCGCCATTTTGTCAGGGCCGGTAAAGGCACCCAGCTCGGTCATTTCGGCAATGACCATCGCCACCACTTCCAGCCCGTAGATTTCGTCATCGGAATAGCTGCGCGGCTCTTTGCTTTGCACCACCAGCACCCCCAAAACCTCGCCCAACCGCTGGATCGGCACGCCGACAAAGGAGGAATACACCTCCTCTCCGGTTTCGGGCATATAGCGAAAGCCACGCGCGGCCGGGGCGTCGGCCTCGTTTACCGGCACGGCCTTTTCGGCCACGATCCCCACCAGCCCCTGCCCCAGCCGCATCCGCGTCTGGTGCACAGCTTCGGATTTCAAACCATAGGTGGCGCATAACTCCAGCGTGGTATCATCAAGCCGCAGATAGATCGAGCAAACCTCGGCCTCCATCGAACAGGCAATAAGATAGGTGATCCGGTCCAGCCGCGCTTGCCCCTCGCCGGCCTCGGCCAGCGCATCGCGCAGTCTTTTCAGCAGGGTTTTGGAGTTAATCCCGGTGCGCTCGATCATGGGGCCTCAGATGTTGTGCGCCTACGAAGCGCGGTCCAAATCAAAGGCATCATGCAATGATTGCACCGTAAGTTCCATATATTTCCGGTCCACCAACACAGAAACCTTGATTTCAGAGGTGGTGATCACCTTGATATTCACCCCGTCATCCGCCAGGTTCTTAAACATTTTCTGCGCCACGCCCGCATGGGAGCGCATGCCCACCCCGACAATAGAAACCTTGGCAACATCCACATCTTTATGCAGCTCGCGGTAATTGAATTCGCCGCGCGCTTTGGCATCCTCCAGCGCCTTTTCGGCCTTGGCCACATCCCCGACAGGGCAGGAGAAGGTCATATCCGTGCGGCCTTCCTCGGCCACATTTTGCACGATCATATCCACGATCACACCGGCTTCGGCCAGCGGGGTAAATATCGCTGCGGCCACGCCGGGGCGATCCGCCACCGAGATCAACGTCAGCTTGGCCTCGTCGCGCGAGCAGGCAATGCCGGTTACTACATTTGATTCCATAATCTCGTCCTCATCGCAAACCAGGGTCCCCGGTTCGTCATTAAAACTGCTTAACACCTGAAGCCGCACCTTGTAGCGCATCGCCAGCTCCACCGAGCGGGTTTGCAGCACCTTGGCCCCCAGGGAAGCCAGCTCCAGCATTTCCTCGAAAGCGATTTTTTCAAGCTTGCGCGCCTTGGCGGTGATACGTGGATCGGTGGTGTAGATCCCGTCCACATCGGTATAGATATCGCAGCGCTCGGCCTTGAGCGCCGCTGCAAAAGCCACCGCCGTGGTATCCGAGCCACCGCGCCCGAGCGTGGTAACGCGGCCGTCAGGCGCAACCCCCTGAAAGCCCGCCACCACAGCGACCTCCATCCCCTCTCCGAATTTTTTATCCAGATTTTCGCGCTCGATGCTTTCGATCCGCGCCGCGCCGTGGGCATCGGTAGTATTCACCGGCACCTGCCAGCCCTGCCAGCTACGGGCCTGAATGCCCATTTCCTGCAATACAATCGCCATCAGACCCGAGGTCACAAGCTCTCCCGATGCCACAACGGCATCATATTCACGCGCGTCATAAAAGCCCGGGGTTTTGGCCTCGTTGCCCGAGGCGGCCTCGCCAACCAGCCCCACCAGCTTATTGGTTTCCCCCGACATGGCCGAGACAATCACAATCACGCGGTGGCCCCGTGCCACCTCGCGCTTTACCTTCACCGCCGCATTGCGGATGCGCTCCAGATCGGCCACCGATGTGCCGCCAAATTTCATAACCAGCAAAGCCATGCCTCAGGCTCCAAATAACTATTCCCAGCGCGTGTCTTACGCGGGTTTGCCCGCCGCCGCAATAGCGTCCTGCGGCTAGGGCAGCACGGGGACGGCCTCGATCAGCGCCAGCAAAACACCGGCAACCTCTACCCGCTGCTCCAGCTGCGCGTAATCAATCGCTCCGCCATTTTCTTCCCGAATCCGCGCCAGCCCCGCCTCGTAAGCCTTGAAAAACGGATTTCGGTTAATGGCGGAAATCAGCAATGCATTGGTCGGGTTAAGGGTGTTGTTCACCTCGTCAAGCATTAAGGCATAGGCTTCAGGATTTTCTTCGGCAAAGGCATCAAAGCGCTGCTGCACCTCGGCCTGCTCGGCGCGGATCAGCCCGGCAGCGCCAAGCCCGGGCGCAAACCAGCCCGCCCCGCTTCCCGAAGCCGCGCGCGAGGCCGCCGCCAAAACCCGCGCTTCCAATTCGCGGTTCATCCCGGCCAGAAAATCCCATGTGCTGGAGGAATATGCCCGCCGCACCAAAGGCGCATAAGTAGCGGCCAGGCTGGCTGTGCTGATCGCCGCCACCCCGAAATAGTCGGTCTTATCGCCATATTGCCGATGCAGCTCTATATAGCGCATCGAGCGCGCACAAAGCCCGAGCCGCTCGTCATCGGCAAATTCCGGCAGGGGAGCGGTTGCATTTTGCGCAAAGCTTACCGTTTGATTACAGACGATCTGATTGCCATCCCATGCCGGAAGGCGGCTTGTCGGCGCATCCGGCAGCGGCGGCGTGGCGCAGGCCGCTACAAACAGTCCAAATCCCAGAATTACGGATCGCATTGCCATATTCTACCCTTTGCTAAAACCTGTGGCAGCAAGATCATGCGGCCCGCCCCGTGTCAAGAAATCCCGCCGCATTTGCGCAAAGCTCCGCCGAGTATCTGCTCTGTATCTGCCCTTCAATTCACCTGTTTTGGCTTCCAGCCCACCGGGAAAACCGGCACGCCTTCCTCGACCAGCGCCCGGGCCTCCTCGATTTTGGCCTGACCGATAATGGCCCGGTTGGGCGCTTCTCCGGCATGAATTCGCCGTGCCTCGGCAGGGAAATTATGGCCTACATCATCAACTTTCGGCTTTTCCCGCAAGGGCTTTGATGGGCCATCAAGGCACACCTGCGGCGACATAATCGCCTTTTCCACCTCAAGCGAGCCGCAAGCCACACAGGAAACCAGCCGCTTGTCGCGCAGCTTTTCAAAGTCAGCATTTGAGCCAAACCACGATTCAAACCCGTGCCCGTTGCTGCATTTGAGGTTAAACTTGATCATTGTGCTTTCAATGCTAAACTCCAAATACGATTACAACAGTTTTGCACGCATAATTCAATGCGCCAGCAGCAAATTCCGAAAGAAAATATGCTCAGAGACCATCGCCTCGCAGCCAATCGCAGCACCGCCTTTCGCTCGGTCAAACGGCTGTTTTTGACGCCGCTGATCCTCTTTGCCTTTCTCGCCAGCCTTGGCACCCCCGCGCTGGCTCAATTTGACCAGTTCAGCCAATGCACCCCGCAGCAACGCTCGGATATTAAAAAAGCGCGCTTTAATGCATTTGATGCGCTTTCTGCCGCTACCGTGCAAATCACAGCGCAAAACGGCGCCTATCGCACATGGTTTGGCCGCTGGGATCCGGTGCGGGCCAAATTTGTCCGCTCCACGGTTTCGGCGCTCAAAAACCTCATCCGCACCGGCGATATCACCTATGTATGCGAGCGTCAGGGAGCCGGCAGATGCGATGGCAGCACCTATGCCTTTGTTTATCCGAGCGATTCCAGCCGGATATATCTATGCGCGCCATATTTTGATCTGCCCGCCCTATCGGATGCCACCTTTCTGGAGGTGTTTAATTCCGGCACG
>JALSHK010000127.1 GCA_026982275.1 Paracoccaceae bacterium
GCCGCTATTGCCACGAAAGCGGGCCGAGGAGCTGGCTTTGATCGGAGATTTCGAGCCTACGGGTTCGAGCTTTGTCTCGCATCAGTTCCAGAGCCTTGATGCGGCTCCTGTTGCCCGCATTCGCCAGATGGGCGAGCCGGTGCTGAGCTGGACTATAAAATCCGAGGCCGACGAGGATTTGGCGCGGCGGCTGGCGGATAACATTACCTTTGAGGGATATCTGCCCTGAAAAAAGCCGCATATGAAATCCAGCTGCTGAACGGCCTTGCGGAAATATCTGCGGCCGAATGGGATGCGCTGGGCGGCGATAATCCCTTCACCACCCATCGGTTTTTGCTGGCGCTGGAGCAGAGCGGCTCGGTGGGGGCCGGCACGGGCTGGGAGGCCCGGCATATGGTGGCGCGGCTAGGCGGGGCGCTGGTGGGGGCGATGCCGCTATATGTGAAATCCCACTCGCAGGGCGAATATATTTTTGATTTCAACTGGGCCGATGCCTATATGCGCGCCGGGGGTGAATATTACCCCAAATTGCAGGCCGCTGTGCCATTTACGCCCGTCACGGGGCAAAGGCTGCTGGCCATAGACGAGGCGGTGAAAAAGGCCATGCTGGAGGCGGTGGTGCAGATCGCCGGGCAAAACGGGCTATCGTCTTTTCACATGACCTTTTGCACTGAGGCGGAATACCGGCTGGGGGGCGAGACCGGCCTGATGCAGCGGATTGGCCAGCAATTTCACTGGCAAAACCGGAATTACGCCAGCTTTGATGATTTTCTGGCCAGTCTTTCTTCACGCAAGCGCAAGAATATCCGCAAGGAGCGGCGAAGCGCGCAGGGGTTTGGCGGCGAGATTTTGGCGCTGACGGGAGGGGATATCCTGCCTGCGCATTGGGATGCGTTCTGGCAGTTTTATCAAGATACCGGCGCGCGCAAATGGGGCACGCCCTATCTGACGCGGGCGTTTTTTGATCAAGCCCACGCCCGTTTGCGCGAGGATATCTTGCTGGTATTGGCGCGGCGCGAGGGGCGATATGTGGCCGGTGCGCTGAATTTCATCGGGCAAGACGCGCTTTATGGCCGCTATTGGGGCGCGATCGAGCATCACCCCAATCTGCATTTCGAGCTATGCTATTATCAGGCGATCGAGGCGGCGATTGCCCGTGGCCTATGCCGCGTCGAGGCGGGGGCGCAGGGCGAGCATAAGCTGGCGCGCGGCTATCTGCCAACGGCGGTTTACTCGTTGCACTGGATCAGGGATAAAGGCTTTGCCTCGGCGGTGCAGCGGTTTTTGACGGCTGAAGGCGAGGCGGTGCGCGAGGATATAGAAGACATGACCGAAATCGGACCTTTTAAGCGGGAGGAAAGCCGGAATGGACAAGGCTGAATTACTGGAAAACGGTTGGGCGATGGTGGAGGGGCGCGATGCTTTATCCAAAACATTTCGCTTCAGGAATTTTCGCAAGGCCTTTGCGTGGATGAGCGAAATGGCGATGTGGGCCGAGAAAATGGACCACCACCCCGAATGGAGCAACACCTATAACGAGGTGATCGTGGTGCTGCAAACCCACACGGCAAACGGCATTACCGGGCTGGATACCAAGCTTGCCACCCGCATGGATGCTGCATGGAGGGAGATATGAAACATTTTATGATTATTGGCGCGGGGCAAGCAGGGGCGACCCTGTGCGAGACCCTGCGAAAAAACGGCTTTGAGGGAAAAATCACCCTGATCGGGGCCGAGCCGGTGCCGCCCTATCAGCGCCCGCCGCTTTCCAAGGCGTATTTGCTGGGGGAAATGGCGCTGGAGCGGCTGTTTTTGCGGCCCGAAGCCTGGTATGCCGAGCATGGGGTGGAGCTGAAGCTTGATGTATCCGCCACGGCGATTGATCCGGCCAATAAGCGGATCACCCTCTCTGATGGCGAGGGGCTGGCCTATGACAAGCTGGCGCTGACCACAGGGGCCGAGCCGCACCGGCTGCCGGCTTCCATCGGTGGCGATCTTGGCGGGGTATATAATGTGCGCGCGCTGAGCGATGTGGAGGCGATGAAGGAAGAATTTGTGGCGGGCCGTCATGTGCTGATTATTGGCGGCGGTTATATCGGGCTGGAGGCGGCGGCGGTGGCGGCCAAGCTCGGGCTGAAGGTGACGCTGGTAGAGATGGCGGAGCGGATTTTGCAGCGGGTGGCCGCGCCGGTCACCTCGGATTATTTTCGTGCGCTGCATCAGAGCCACGGGGTGGAAATGCTGGAGGGCATTGGCGTGGATGCGCTGCTCGGGGACGAAAAAATCAAGGCGGTGCGGCTGAGCAATGGCCGCGAGATCGCGGTGGATTTTGCCATTGTCGGCGTCGGCGTGGCCCCGCGCGCGGGCTTGGCCGGGGCGGCGGGGCTGGCGCTGGAAAACGGCATCAAAACCAATGCGATGGCGCAGACCAGTGATCCCGATATTTACGCGGCGGGCGATTGCGCCAGCGCCCCGTATCAGGGCGCGCAGATACGGATTGAAAGCGTGGGCAATGCTATTGATCAGGCTGAAATTGTGGCGGTGAATATGATGGGCGAGCGCAAGGCCTATCTGCCCAAGCCGTGGTTCTGGTCGGACCAATTCGATGTAAAACTGCAAATCGCGGGGCTGAATGCGGGCTATACGCAGGTGATGCAGCGCGGGGAGGGGAAATCCGTATCCCATTGGTATTACAAGGATAGCACCTTGATTGCGGTGGATGCGATGAATGATCCGCGCGCCTATATGGTGGGCAAGCGCCTGATCGAGGCGGGGAAATCTCCGGCCCCTGAAATGGTGGCCGATATGGGCATTGATCTCAAAACCATCATGGCTGCCGGATGAGAATCATAGGCGGCACCTTGCGCGGCACGGCGCTGGCCGGCATTGGCAAGGGCGATGCGGCGGCGCATCTGCGCCCGACCACGGATCGGGTGCGCGAAAGCCTGTTTAATCTGCTGGCGCACGGGGATTACCCGCCGATCGAGGGCGCGCGGGTGCTGGATCTTTTTGCCGGCACCGGCGCGCTGGGCTTCGAGGCGCTCAGTCGCGGGGCTTCGCGGGCTCTTTTTGTTGATGACGGGGCCAAATCCCGCGCGCTGCTGCGCGAAAACACCGATAGGCTTTCCATGATCGGCCAGAGCAAGATTTACCGCCGCGATGCCACGCGCATGGGCGAAAATCGTGGCGATCCCTATGATCTGGTTTTCCTTGATCCGCCTTATGGCAAGGGGCTGGGGGAAAAGGCGCTGGCAAGCTGCGTGCGCGGGGGCTGGCTGGCGGAGGGGGCGATGGTGGTCTGGGAAGACAGCGCCGAAATCGCGCCCCCTGCCGGATTTATCCTGAAAGACCAGCGCAAATACGGCGATACCCGTATTAGCCTGTTGCGCAAGCTTTGATTGAACCCGCCGCCGCAACCGGATAAAGGTGGCTGTAGCAGATATAGGCGACAGATATGAGCACGAATAAAACAACCCATTTCGGCTTTACCGAGGTCGATGAAGACGCCAAGGCCGGCATGGTTCACGGGGTGTTTTCCTCGGTAGCCAGTAAATACGACATCATGAACGATGCGATGAGCATGGGCATCCACCGCATCTGGAAAGAGGCGATGATGGATTGGCTGGCGCCGCTGCCCGGGCAAAAGCTGCTGGATGTGGCGGGGGGCACCGGTGATATTTCCTTCAGGTTTAACGAGCGCGCCAAGGGCCAAGCCCATGCCACCGTGCTGGATCTGACGGAATCCATGCTGGCGGAAGGCACCAGGCGCCCCGAGGCCGAGGCGATGGGCGACCGGCTGAACTGGGTGGTGGGCGATGCCATGGCGCTGCCCTTCAAGGATAATAGCTTTGATGTCTATACCATCAGTTTCGGCATTCGAAACGTGACCCGCATTCAGGATGCGATCAACGAGGCTCACCGCGTGCTGCGCCCGGGCGGGCGCTTTATGGTGCTGGAATTTTCCGCCATTCCCAACCCCGCCATGCAATGGGCCTATGATCGCTATTCCTTTAATGTCATCCCCAAGCTGGGGGAGATCATCGCCAATGATCGCGATAGCTACCAGTA
>JALSHK010000128.1 GCA_026982275.1 Paracoccaceae bacterium
AATTGGGCACCCACCCAGCTTAGCGCATCAGCCATTCTGTCTCTCTCGAATTGTAGGAAATATTCAAAAAATGCCCCCCGCCATCTATAGCGGGGAGCACTGATTCAGGTCCGGGACCTAGCCAAGAACGCGGTCACGCTGGGTGCGATACGCGCTTTCGGAAGTCGAAATCCAGCCGGAAGACGCTTTCATGGATGCATTGTAGTTTTCGCGAATTTCAGCGAAAAGCGCATCTTCCATGTAGCCATCAAGCACTTCAGCCGAAGCCGCGCCGAATGCATCCCAGATGCCGTCATTGAACTCACGCAGCTGAACGCCCTCGGAAACGAGACGCTGGAGTGCGGCACCGTTGTTGTTGAGGAATTGCGCAAGGCTCCACTGGTGGGTCGCCGCCGAAGCGTTTTCGATGATGGCCTGATGCGCAGGCGAAAGCTCGTTGAACACTTCGAGATTGGTTGCCAGCGAAAGACCCGCACCCGGCTCGTGGAAGCCTGCGGTGTAATAGATCTTGGTGATTTCCTGGAAACCGGCCACTTCGTCTGCCCATGGGCCGATCCATTCGGTGCCGTCCAATGCGCCGGAAGCCAATGCTTGATACACTTCCGAACCCGGCAGGTTTTGCACGGATGCACCCAATTTCCCGAGCGCCTGGCCACCAAGGCCGGGCATGCGGAATTTGAGGCCGTTGAAATCCTCAGGGGAATTCATTTCCTTGGCGAACCAGCCACCAGCCTGTGCGCCTGTATTACCGGCGAGGAAGGATTTCAGGTTGAATACCTCACCGAGCTGGTCGTGATATTTGCGGCCATCGCCGTGCAGATACCAGTTTTGCAGCTCTTGTGCTGTCATGCCGAACGGCACGGAAGTATAGAAGGCAAAGCCCGGATGCTGGCCTACAAAGTAATAGTCGGCAGCGTGATACATGTCGGCCTGGCCCGAAGACACAGCGTCAAACACCTCAAATGCGCCCACAAGCTCGCCTGCGGCTTTGATCTCGATGGTCAAAGACCCATCGGACATCGCCGTGATCTGGTCTGCCACGTGCTGAGCCGCATCAAAAACACCCGCAAGGCCGCGGCCCCATGATGTAACCATGGTCAGGGTGCGATTGCCCTGTGCATAGGCTGGCGCTGCCAGCGTGCTGGCTGCAGCGGCAGCGGTGCCCCCGATTGCGGCTTTAGTTAGAAAAGAACGACGATCCATAGATAACCTCCCAGTAAGTGGCGTATACTTCTCACGCCAGATCGATAACAATGTGGGTAAACTAACCTGACATACCCTTTATGCCAACAGGTAATTTTCGATGATACATTTCCATTTGTGAATAATAACAACCTGACATTGATTCGAGGCGGCAATGAGCCGCTAGAATAACCCCAAACGTGTTTATTCTCTATATCACGAAAGATTCGGTAATTATGGAAATTAAATTAGACATTATGCGCAACAAAATTCCCAAAGTTCATTGACCTTTGATTCAAGGGCGGGTAAAAAAAATTATGAATAGGAAAATTGAAATTCTAGTCGTGGTGCTAAAAAAGGCGCAAACCGTGTAAAACATTGTTTTTATTCGGTTTTGCGCTTGCCTCCAACCTATTGGAGGCTTTTTTTTTGCCAAGGCTGGGCATCCGGGCCAAAGGCCCAATATATGGAGTAAGCAAATGTCTCGTGAGATGACCGGAGCCAGAATTGTTGTTGAAGCGCTGAAGGAGCAAGGCGTGGATACCGTGTTCGGATATCCTGGCGGCGCGGTGCTACCGATTTATGACGAGATTTTCCAGCAAAACGATATCAAGCATATTCTGGTGCGCCACGAGCAGGGCGCCACTCACGCGGCAGAAGGCTATGCCCGATCCTCCGGCAAGCCCGGCGTGGTGCTGGTTACTTCCGGGCCGGGGGCCACAAATGCGGTAACCGGCATGACGGATGCGCTGATGGACAGCATTCCGATGATCGTGCTTACCGGGCAGGTCCCCACCTTCATGATCGGAAATGATGCCTTTCAGGAAGCCGACACTGTGGGCATCACCCGCCCCTGCAGCAAGCATAACTGGCTGGTAAAAGACACTTCCGAACTGGCCGGAACCATCCACCAGGCCTTCCATATCGCCACTTCGGGGCGGCCCGGTCCGGTGTTGGTCGATATTCCGAAGGATGTGCAATTTGCCTCCGCCCCTTATAAAACCCGCGCAAAATCCCCCACAGGCCACTATAATCCGCAGGTAAAGGGCGATCTGGCGGCAATTACCCGCGCGGTGGAGGCATTTGAGCAGGCCGAGCGGCCGATCATCTATTCTGGCGGCGGGGTGATCAATTCCGGCATTGGTGCCAGCCAGCTTTTGCGAGAGCTGGTCGCGGGCAGCAATGCGCCGATCACCTCCACCCTGATGGGCCTCGGGGCCTATCCGGCTTCAGGCGATAACTGGCTGGGAATGCTGGGCATGCACGGCACTGTCGAGGCCAACCTGGCGATGCATGATTGCGATTTCATGCTCTGCGTCGGGGCGCGATTTGATGACCGCATCACCGGGCGAACCGATGCTTTCTCGCCCGACAGCTTCAAGGTCCACATGGATATCGACCCCTCGTCGATTAACAAAATCATCCATGTTGACGTGCCGGTCATCGGTGATGTGGGCCATATTCTGGAAGATTTCCTGAAGGTCTGGAAGGCGCGCGGGCGCAAAACCAACGCCACCGCGATCAAGCAGTGGTGGGCGCAAATCAAGGGCTGGCAAGCAACCAGATGCCTTGATTACCATAATTCGGACGAGCTGATCAAACCCCAGCACGCCTTGCAGCGCCTTGAAGCCCTGACTAAAGGCATGGATCGCTATATCACAACCGAGGTCGGCCAGCATCAAATGTGGGCGGCGCAATATCTGGGCTTTGATGACCCGCACCGCTTCATGACCTCGGGCGGGCTGGGCACTATGGGCTATGGCCTGCCGGCATCCATCGGCGTTCAGGTGGCACACCCTGATGCGCTGGTGGTGAATATCGCCGGTGATGCCTCGTTTCTGATGAACATGCAGGAAATGGGCACAGCCGCACAATTCAATCTGCCGGTGAAGCAATTTATCCTGAATAACGAGCGCCTTGGCATGGTGCGGCAATGGCAGCAGCTATTGCATGGCGAGCGCTATTCCCATTCGTGGTCCGAAAGCCTGCCGGATTTTGTCAAGCTCGCGGAAGCCTTTGGCGCCAAGGGCATTCTGGTCAGCGATCCGGCAGATCTGGACGAGGCAATCAAGGAAATG
>JALSHK010000129.1 GCA_026982275.1 Paracoccaceae bacterium
TTATGGTTTTAAACATGTCTATACATCCGGAACACGAAATACATACGCGACGCAAGGGCCGTAATATGGCGGTGGGCCTTATATTGGGCGGATTGATCGCGATGACCTTTTCGGTCACGATCGTCAAGCTTTCCGTGCCACAAAACGAAAATTCCCGCGCGCCCAATTTTTCACTATCTGCCGGAGAAGATGAATGAACGACGTGACCGAACCTGTCACCGGGCCAACGGCAAGGAAGGCACCGGAAGCCAAAAAAGTGGTTTTGCCACTAGTGGGTCTGGTTGCGTTTATGACATTCGCTTCTTTTGCGGCTGTGCCCTTTTATAACTGGTTTTGCGCCGTGACCGGCTATGGCGGCACCACAACCACCGCATCGGCACCGCTGGACGAGGATCAGGTTCTTGATAAAACCATGATCGTTCGCTTTGATGCCTCGCTTGGCGCGGGTATGGAGTGGGAGTTCAAGCCGCTGCAGTTTTCGGTGGAGCTGAAAGTCGGCGAGACGGGCCTGGCTTTTTATGAGGCCTATAACCCGACAGACAGGGTGATCGCCGGCACGGCCAGCTTCAATGTTGCTCCGTTTTCGGCGGGAAATTACTTCAGCAAAATAGCCTGCTTTTGCTTTACCGAGCAGGTTTTGCAGCCCGGAGAACGGGTCAGAATGCCGGTTACCTTCTATGTGGATCCGGGCATTGTTGATGATATAGAGGCTAAAAGGGTGCATTCGATCACCCTGTCTTACACTTTTTATGAAACGGATCTTCCGATCGAGGAAGCTTCGCTCGAAGTAGATAACGAAAATACGCAGGTAAACTAGCGTAATAGCAGAGGGACACGCCACATGGCACATGAAAAAAACCACGATTACCATATTTTGAAGCCCAGCCCTTGGCCGCTGCTCGGGGCGGTTTCCGCGTTTATCATGCTGTTTGGCGCGGTCGTCTATTTCAAGGGTGACAGCCCGTGGATGCTGCTGATCGGCTTTGCCGGTGTGCTTTATACCATGTATGTCTGGTGGAGCGAGGTGATCGTCGAGGGCAAGGCCGGTGATCATACGCCGGTGGTGCAAATCGGGCTTCGCTACGGGGTGATTATGTTTATCGCCTCCGAGGTGATGTTTTTTGTTGCCTGGTTCTGGGTGTTTTTCAAAAATGCCATGTATCCGATGGGTCCGCTCAGCCCCGCCGTAGACGGGGTTTGGCCGCCTGCGGGCATCGAGACCCTGGATCCATGGGCCCTGCCGCTGATCAACACATTGATCCTGATCTGCTCGGGTGCCGCGGCTACATGGGCGCATCATGCCATTGCCCATGATGATGATCGCCGGGGCCTGATCTGGGGTCTGGTGATCGCCATCCTGCTCGGGGCGCTGTTTACGGTTTTCCAGATCGTTGAATATGCCGAAGCCACCTTTGCCTTTTCCGGCAATATTTACGGTTCGATTTTCTTCATGGCCACCGGCTTTCACGGGGTTCATGTGGTCATCGGCACCATCTTTCTGGCGGTTTGCCTGATCCGCGCCTTGCGCGGCGGCATGAGCAAGGAGCATCATATCGGCTTTGAGGCTGCCGCATGGTATTGGCATTTTGTGGATGTGGTCTGGCTGTTCCTGTTTGTATCGGTTTATATCTGGGGTAGCTGATTGCGCCTGCCGATTCTTTGAAAGCGCGGGCCAAAAGGTCCGCGTTTTTGTTTTGGAGTGTTGAATGAACAAACGAATGATTGCGCCTGCACTGTTTGGGCTGGTCGGAGCGGTCATTCTGGTTTTGCTGGGCAATTGGCAGATAGACCGGATGATCTGGAAAAATGCTATATTGGCGGAAATCGACGCCCGCCTGATCGCCGATCCTGTGCCCCTGCCCGAAGATCCAACGGAGGCTCGCGATCTTTATCTTTCGGTACGGGTTGAAGGAGAAATGCTGGGCGAGGAGATCCACGTGCTGGCCAGCAGCCCCGCCACCGGCCCCGGCTATCGGGTGCTGACCGCCTTCCAAACCAGTGATGGCCGTCGCATTCTGGTGGATCGCGGTGTTGTCCCCGAGGCCGAAAAGGATAGCCCCCGCCAGCCCGAGAATGGTGTAATCTATGGCAATCTGTATTGGCTTCAGGATGATATCGCCATCACCCCGCCCAATTTTCGCCGCAACATCTGGTTTGGCCGTG
Source organism: Paracoccaceae bacterium (assembly GCA_026982275.1). Lineage (GTDB taxonomy): Bacteria > Pseudomonadota > Alphaproteobacteria > Rhodobacterales > Rhodobacteraceae > UBA3077. The sequence goes on from JALSHK010000129.1 coordinate 2,164, forward strand.
ATCCCGTGGCGCTATCGGAGGCGCTGGATACCGAGCCGGTGATGCTGGTAATGAACCGGACCTCGCAGACAGGCGGCCCGCACCCCGCCGCCGTTGGCAATAATATCCCCAACAGCCATCTGGGCTATGCGCTTACATGGTATGGGTTGGCGCTTGTCTGGATCGGCATGACGCTGTATCTGCTGGTCAGGATAAAACGAAAAACCGTTTAGGCTCATTTATGAAATACATCTCCACGCGCGGGCAAGCGCCCTCCCTTTCCTTTGAAGACGCAATGCTAAGCGGGCTGGCTACCGATGGCGGGCTATATATTCCGCAGGAATGGCCCCGCCTTGGCTCCGATGAAATCGCCGCGCTAGCGGGGCTTTCCTATGAGGATGCGGCCTATAAGGTGATCAAACCCTTCGTCGGAGACAGTTTTTCCGAGCCCGAGTTGCGCGGTATTCTTTCGCGCGCCTATGCCGGTTTTCGCCACCCCGCGCGGGTGCCGCTGGTGCAAACCGGCCCGAATGAATTTATCGCCGAGCTGCATCACGGGCCAACCCTGGCCTTCAAGGATGTGGCGATGCAGCTCATCGGCCAGATGTTTCAATTCGTGCTGGCGCGGCGCGGCGAGCGGGTGACGATCGTCGGGGCCACCTCGGGCGATACCGGCTCGGCCGCGATCGAGGCCTTCAAGGGGCTGGACGCGGTGGATGTGGTGATCCTTTATCCCCATGGGCGGGTATCCGATGTGCAGCGCCGTCAGATGACCACGCCGGGCGAGGCCAATGTGCATGCTGTAGCGATGGATGGTGATTTTGACGATTGCCAGGCCCGCCTGAAAGATATGTTTAACGATGCCGATTTCCGCCGGCAGGTAAAGCTTGCGGGGGTGAATTCGATCAACTGGGCGCGGGTGATGGCGCAGGTGGTTTATTATTTCACCATTGCCGTAAGCCTTGGCGCGCCGCATCGCAAGGTATCCTTTAGCGTGCCCACCGGCAATTTTGGCGATATATTCGCGGGCTATGTCGCCAAGCGCATGGGCCTGCCGATCGATCGTCTGGTGATCGCCACCAACCAGAACGATATCCTGCACCGCACCTTGCAAAGCGGCGAGCATCATAAAAAAGGCGTGGAGCCAAGCGTCAGCCCCTCGATGGATATTCAGGTCAGCTCCAATTTCGAGCGGCTGCTTTTCGAGCTGTATGACCATGAGGGCGAGGCGGTGGCGCAGCTGATGGGCGAGCTTTCCAAGGGCGGGTTTTCGCTCTCGCAAGGGGCGCTTTCGCGGCTTAGGGCCGAATTTGACAGCGGTAGCTGCTCGGAGGCGGAAACCATGGCCACCATCAAAGAGATGTATGAAACCACCGGCGAGGGGCTTTGCCCGCATTCCGCCGTGGCGGTCAAGGTGGCGCAGGATCAGCCCGCATCCGCCACGCCGATGGTGGCGCTGGCCACGGCCCACGCCGCCAAATTCCCCGATGCGGTGGAGCAAGCCTGCGGGCTTCGCCCCGATCTGCCACCCCATATGGCGGATCTTTTTGATCGCGAGGAGCGCATCACCCGCGCCCCCAATGATCTGACCGCGCTCAAGGCGCTGGTGATCGGGAAGACCGCCCGATGAGCGTGCAAATCCACCGGCTGGCCAACGGCCTCACCATCGTGAGCGAATCCATGCCCGGGCTGGAAAGCTCTACCATTGGCGTCTGGGTTCAGGCGGGTGCGCGCAATGAAAGCGAGGCGCAAAACGGCATTGCGCACTTCCTTGAACACATGGCCTTCAAAGGCACCAAAACCCGCAACGCGCTGGAAATCGCCGAGGTGATCGAGGATGTCGGCGGCTTTATCAACGCCTATACCTCGCGGGAGATGACCGCCTATTACACCCGCGTGCTGG